>NZ_JANFQH010000004.1:0-83813 GCF_024436295.1 Megasphaera sp. SC8-1
GGTCGAAGATGTACTGCGACACGAAGTTACAAGCCTGACGGTATTGTTCCGTCATCTGACGGAACAGCGTCTCTTGTTCGGGAGTAACGTGTATACGAAGTTTTATCGTTTTAGTTAGGTTAGACATTTTTTCACCTGCCTTTCTAAAATCTATACTACTTCATCAAAATTATTATATCATAATTTTTTTGCTAAAAGTCTAGTATTTATTATTGAAAGGAGGGGAGGTGCGGCTCCTCTCATGACTAAAGTCACGAGTCTCCACCGCACCATGAAGATGAAAAACCAGAATTCTCCTTTTTTTCCTGGCTGTGCATGCTGTTTTCAGCCGGTATGGGCAATTCCTCAAACAGACTGTCGACCCGGCTTTCCAGGAACTGCGAAATGGAATTTCCGTCCACATCCAGGGCAGTGACGATAGTCAGACGGCCTGCCGGGAATTGATTGTCGAAAGCGGGAGCCTCCGCAATTTTATTTACGGTATCCGATACCGTCGTCGGCTCCCTGTCCTTCCCGACCATTACGGAAGAGGAAAATTATGAACCCATTTGTTATTTTGCCGACGGCCGGCGCGGATACAGCATCAAATACATGCAGAAAGATGAATTGATCACCGACGTCCTCCGTCAATATGAACGATATGTCAAGATGCTGGCAGCCGGCAAACACGACTTATACCTGACGGATAAAGTACATCCCAGACAAGGAGGAAAATCATGAACCGCTGGAATAACTTAATCGATTTGAAAGGCGACTCGGCCCCGATGGAAGTCATCAATCAGCGCATCTTATCCGACGCCACCATCGAAGGCACGAACTTGATCGTCTTAGTCATGGCCATCATGATCGCCTGCATCGGCCTGAACTTGAACAGCGTCGCCGTCATCATCGGCGCCATGCTCATTTCCCCGCTGATGGGCGGTATCGTAGCGACGGGCTACGGTATGGCCACATATGACGTCCCTTTTATCCGCAAATCCCTCATCAAATTATCTTTCCAGGTCGGCCTGGCCGTGCTGACAGCTTCGATTTATTTTCTCCTTTCGCCGTTGACCTCGCCGACAGATGAAATGCTGGCCCGGACTACCCCGACAATCTGGGATGTCCTCGTCGCCTTATGCGGCGGGATTGCCGGTGCGGTCGGGAACACACGGAAAGAAAAGAGCAATGTCATCCCCGGCGTCGCCATCGCCACGGCACTGATGCCGCCCCTCTGTACGGCCGGCTATGGGCTGGCCTCCGGGAACCACACGTTTTTCCTGGGTGCCTTGTACCTGTTCTTCATCAATGCCTTCTTCATTGCCTTGTCCTCGTTCCTGGTCTTCAAAGTCCTGAAAGTACCGCCTCATGGCAATATTGCCGAGGCCCATTTCCGCAAACAACGCCTTGTCTTGGTCACACTGGGCCTCTTGATCACCATCCCCAGTATCTACCTGGCCCATCAGACGGTAAAAGACGCCCTCCAGGAAGTCCAGGTCAAGTCGTTCATCCAGACGGACATGCAGTTCGAGAAAACCAGCGTCGTATCGTATGCACTGAAAGACGATACCTTGACGGTCGACCTCGTCGGGGCGGTCTTGACCGAAGAACAAATCGAGCAGCTGAAAACAGCCATGAGCCACTATCACCGCCTGCAAGGCATAACCCTCTCCATCATCCAGGGAAACCGGAACCTGAACACAGAGGAAGTGCAGCAGTTGATCAATGCCCGCATCGAAAAACAGGGCAAAGCCGACAAAGAAGCCTCTTACAAGATGCTGACCAGCAAATATTACCCGGCTTACGAACGGGCGGCGGCTGACCAGCAGGTCATCCAAACCCTCAACAGCCAGGCCCCCTTATTGTTCCCAGAAATACAGTCCGTCCGAGGCGGCACGCTGACTGCCTTGAACCAGGACAAAGATACAAAAAACGGTGACTTCAACTATGATCGCTTCATAGCTGAAGTCACCGTCACGACGCCGCTGAGCGCCGACGATGCCCTACGTCTCCACGACTGGATCAAAGGCCAGGTCAAGATGCCCGTCGTCATGAATGTCCAGACCAGCGATACGCCCAGCGAATACTACGGCAACGGGATCCAGTGGTAGAACGGCAGCGGTCGGCCCCTACGATTGGCACTTCGGACAGTAGTGGGTACCGCGGCCGTTCAATTTAGTGTACTCGATGGTCGTGCCGCAGACCGTGCACGGCGTGCCTTCGCGGCCGTAGACGCGGAGGTTGTCCTGGTTCTGGCCTTCTTTGCCGTTGCCGCTGATGAAGTTGCGAATCGTCGTGCCGCCGTGTTCCAGTCCTTCCTGGAGGACGGCGACGATGGCTTCATGGAGACGGACCGCTTCTTTTTTCGTCACATTGTCGCTGTGGCGCATAGGCCGGATACCCGCCCGGAACAGGGCTTCATCGACGTAGATATTGCCCAGGCCGGCCACTTTCGTCTGGTCCAGGAGGAGCGTCTTCACCGGCCGGTGGCAGCCCTTGAGGAGGTCATAGAGCCGGTCCGTCGTGAAGTCCGGACTGATGGCGTCCGGTCCCAGGTTGTCATAGCCTTTGACGCCTGTCGTCCCCTCCGACGGCACGAGCCACAGGCAGCCCAGGGTGCGGATATCGCGGTAGAGGAGGCGCCCTTCGCTGAGCGTAAAAATAAGATGAATGGCCCGGCCAGCATACTGGCCGGGCTTTTCTTCATAGAGCAGGCTGCCTGTCATGCGCAGATGGACCAGAAAGGACCAGGGACCGCGGCAGCGGACAAAGAGGTACTTGCCGCGGCGTTCCACGCCTTCCAGGGTCTGGCCGGTCAGGGCCACTTCAAAGCGGGCAGCCGTCGTATTCTTGATGAGCCTGGGCAGGCCTATTTCAACGGCCGTAATGGCCTTTCCCCGGACACGCTCGTCGAGGAAGGCCCGTATCGTTTCTACTTCTGGTAATTCTGGCATGAGTTCACCTACTTCGCTTCTTCCCAGTTGACGCCGCTGTGAATGTCGACGACGAGGGGCACGGACAAGTCGACGATGTGTTCCATCGTGTCCTTGAGGAGCTGTTCCACTTCGTCCTTTTCCCCGGCCGGGACTTCCAGGACCAGTTCGTCATGGACCTGGACCAGGAGCTGGCTCTTCAAGTGGCGCTTTTCCAGTTCGTCCTGGACAGCGTTCATGGCCAACTTGATGATATCGGCAGCACTGCCCTGGATAGGCGTGTTCATGGCCGTCCGTTCGGCAAAGGACCGGCGCGTGAAGTTCTTGCTGTTGATTTCCGGCAAGGCCCGGCGGCGGCCGAACATGGTCACGGCCATGCCCGATTCCTTCGCCGAGGCGATGAGGCCGTTCATGTAGTCGTGGACCGTGTTGTAGCGGGCAAAATACGAATCGATGTATTCCTTGGCTTTTTGGCGGGAAATGGAGATATTCCGGGCCAGGCCGAAGTCGCTGATGCCATAGATGATGCCGAAGTTGACGGCCTTAGCGTGGGACCGTTCTTCCGGCGTGACCTCGTCCAGGGGGATGCCGAAGACTTCCGACGCCGTCCGGCGGTGGATGTCCTGGCCCTTCTTGAAGCCGTCGATCATAGTCGGGTCCTGGGACAAGTGAGCCAGGAGGCGCAATTCGATCTGCGAATAGTCGCCAGAGACGATGTAGTCATAGCCTTCGCCGGGCACGAAGAGGGAGCGTATCTTGCGGCCCTGTTCGGTCCGGATGGGGATATTCTGCAGATTCGGGTCGGAACTGCTCAGGCGTCCCGTCGACGTGACCATCTGGTTGAAATGGGTATAGATGCGCCCCGTTTCCGGCACGATGAGCGGTTCCAGGCCATCGAGATAAGTGGAAATGAGTTTCTTCAAGGCCCGGAAGTGCAGGATCTTGTCGATCATGGGATGCTTGTCGCGCAGGGCATCGAGGACGGAACTGTCCGTCGAATAGCCCGTCTTGGTCTTCTTGATGACCGGCAGCTGCAACTTCTCGAAGAGGATGACGCCGAGCTGTTTCGGCGAATTGATGTTGAAGGTCTCGCCGGCGTCGTCGTAAATGGCTTCTTCCAGGGCATCAGCCTGGCGGGACAATTCGCTCTTCATGGTCATGAGGCGGTCCGTATCGACAGTGAAGCCGTTCATTTCCATGACGGCCAGCGTATGGATGAGCGGTTCTTCGATGGTATCGTAGAGCTGTGTCAGGGATGCCTTATCCAATTCAGCTGCCGCTTTGGGCCAGACCTGGAAGGCAAAGGCGGCATCGCCGGCCAGCTTCTGTTCGTCGTCTTCGGCCCCTTCCTGGAGGCTGACGTCGAAGGTCTCGGAAATATACGTCAAGCCGTAAGCCGTCCGCGTCGGGTCCAACAAGTAGGCTGCCAGGACGATGTCCTTCAAGGGCAGGCGGCCCGATGCCACGTGGGATGCGGCCTTGGTCAGATTCTTACCGTCATCGGTGACGACGGCCGCCGCTTCAGGCAGGACGGCGAGATAGGCGTCGTACTTGCTTTCGGGGACGACGAAAGCGCCGTCCTCGACAGCCATGGCCAGGGCCGTCACGGCCGGGATGGGCCGGCTGTCGTCATAGCGGGCGGCGACGGCGACGGTCTTCCCTTTCAGGCTGGCTGCCTCGGGAGCGGCCATGACCTGGACGGTTTCAGCCGGGGCCGCCCCTTCGGCCAGATGGGAAAAGCGGTCGAAGGCAGCAAAGCGTTCCAGGAGATTGCGGAAGCCCAGGCTGCGGAAGAGCTGGGCCACGTCTTCCTGACGCGGCTGGGGCTGGAACATGTCCATGGTATAATCCAGGGGCACGTCACAGCGGATGGTCGCCAAATCCTTGGACAAGACGGCCTTGTCCTTGTTATCGGCCAGTTTTTCCTGCAATTTCTTGCCCTTCACTTCGTCCAGGTGCTCATAGACGCCGTGGACGCTGCCGAACTGGCTGATGAGCTTGAGCGCCGTCTTTTCGCCGACGCCGGGGACGCCGGGGATGTTGTCGGCCGTATCGCCCATGAGGGCCTTCATGTCGATGACCTGGGCCGGCGTATAGCCGTATTCGCTTTCCATGACGGCCGGCGTGACGGCCAGCATGTTGGTGATACCCTTCTTGGTCAGATAAACCGTCACGTCGTCTGTGACCAGCTGCAAAGCATCGCGGTCACCGGTGACGACGTCGACGGCATAGCCATCGGCAGCGGTCCGCCGGGCCAGGGTACCGATGATGTCGTCCCCTTCATAGCCTTCCTGTTCGAGGACGCAAATACCCAGGCAGGCCAGGACTTCGCGGATCAAGGCGAACTGGGGCCGCAAATCATCTGGTGCCGGCTTGCGAGTGGCCTTGTAGCCGTCAAACAAGTCGTTGCGGAAGGTATGCTTGCTCTTGTCGAAGGCGACGGCGACGTACTGCGGGTCCAGTTCGCCGTATAATTTCAATAACATGTTCAAAAAACCATAGACGGCATTGGTCGGATGCCCCTGGGCGTCGGTCAGATGCGGAATGGCATAAAAGGCCCGGTAGAGCAGACTGCTGCCGTCGATGATGACGATATTTTCTTTCATGGGATACCCTTTCTGGTGATGATCATGGATAATGTCTGAAGCCTGCTGCAACACATTCTCACCGATGCAGCAGGGAGCTGACGATGCTGTAGATGCAGTAGATGACGAAGATGCCCAAGAGGTAGGGCATGGCCATGATGATGAAGCCCAGGGCGCCGATGATGACGGCGACGATGCAGAAGACGATGAAGCCCAGGGCCAGTTTGACGCGCCACGAGAGGCCGGACGTGACGATATGGATGCCGCTGTGCTGGCGGCGCGCTTCCTGTTCCTGGCGCAGCCGTTCTTCATAGAGGGACTTCTGGTCGTGGACCGTACCATCTTCGTCAATGGTCTGGCCGCGGAAACTGTCCCGTTCGTGATCGGAAAGGATTTTGGGATCTTCTGAATTCATAGACGATTCTCCTTCTGTTAATAGTTACGGCTCTTCATGCGGCGTTCAATGTCGCGCTTGGCTTCTTTTTCAGCCAGGGCCTGCCGCTTGTCGTAGAGTTTCTTCCCGGTCACCAGGGCGACGGTCACTTTGACCTTCCCCTTTTTGAAATAGAGGTTGAGCGGGATGAGGGTATAGCCTTTTTCCTGGATCTTGCCCAGGAGCTTGATGATTTCATATTTATGGAGCAAGAGCTTGCGCGTCCGCAGGGGATCGTGGTTGAAGCGGTTGCCCTGGTCATAGGGGCTGATGTGCATGCCCAGGAGGAAGACTTCGCCGTTCTCGATGCGGCAGAAGCTGTCCTTCAAATTGACCTTGCCCTGGCGCAGGGACTTGACTTCCGTCCCCGTCAGGGCAATGCCGGCTTCATACGTTTCATGGATAAAATAATCGTGACGGGCCTTGCGGTTGTCCGAAATATATTTCACACCTTTTGTCGGTGACGTTGCCAAAACAAATTCCTCCTATTTCTTCTTTTTCTTGCCGCGGCTCTTCCGGCCTTTTCCCTTGCGCGCCGCTTTGCGGCCGGATTTCTTTTCTTTGCGGCCTTTCTTGTCCTTCTTGTCTTTCTTTCCCTTCTTGCCGATGGCCCCGGCGAACCAGTTGCGCTTGGTATCGGTGTCCTTCTTGTCGCTGTGCTTCCGTTTATGGCGCCGTTCGGCACTGGCTGCCATCAGCTGCTGGACGTCTTCCAGCGATTCATAGCGGCCCGGGACGAAGTCGATTTCGCATTTTTCCACATTGACCTGGGCCAGGGTGACTTCCATGGCATCGCCCAAGCGGTAGACCTTGCCGCCGTGCTGGCCGCGCAGGGTATACGACGCTTCATCAAATTCGTAATCGTCGTCGGTGAGCAGGGAAATATGGACCAGGCCTTCGATGCCGTTTTCCAGGCCTACGAAGAGGCCGAAAGACGTAATGCCCGTAATGTGGGCTTCAAAGGGCTGGCCGATGAAGGGCAGCATGTACTGGCACTTCTTGAGGTCGTCCGTTTCCCGTTCGGCTTCGACGGCAATGCGTTCGCGCGAGCTGGCCTGGTCGGAAGCGATGGTATGGTACGACAGGGACTGCTGCGATTCTTCCTCGGTCAGCTTGCCCCTGCGCTGGTACTGGCGGATCAGGCGGTGGACCATGAGGTCCGGGTAGCGGCGGATAGGCGACGTGAAATGGGTATAACATTCCGAAGCCAGGCCGAAGTGGCCGGCATTGGTCGTCGAATAGCGGGCCTGCTGCATGGAGCGCAGGGCGATGGTCTGGACGACAGCCGCTTCATCGGTCCCCTTGGTCATTTCCAAGAGCTTCTGGAAGTCTGCCGGCTTGACGGCTTCCGTATCGGGCATGGGCAGGTTGAAACTGGACAGGACGGTCCGCATCATTTCCAGCCGTTCCGGTTCGGGCAGTTCGTGGATACGGTAGACCGACGGGTTCTCGCTGTCCCGGAGATAGCAGGCTACGGTTTCATTGGCGATGAGCATGCTTTCTTCGACGATCTGTTCGGCAATGGTCCGTTCCCGTTTTTCCAGGCGCAGCGGCACGCCTTCCGGGTCGAGGATGACCTTGTATTCCGGAAAATCGAAGTCGATGGCCCCGCGGCGGAGGCGCATGTTCTTGAGGATCGTCGACAAAGACCGCAATTCGTGGAGCATGGGCATGAAGGGCTGCAAATCATCGGGCACGATGCCTTCCAGGAGGGCCTTGCGGATTTCGACGTAGTTGCAGCGCCGCTTGACGCGGATGACAGCCGGACCGATGTCGGCCTTGAGGACCTTGCCGTTCTCATCGATTTCCATGACGCAGGTCATGGAGTAACGGTCTTCGTTGGCATTGAGGCTGCAGATGCCGTTGGACAGGACCGTCGGCAGCATGGGGATGACCCGGTCGACGAGATAGACACTGGTGCCGCGGTTATACGCTTCCTGGTCGATGGCCGAGCCCGGGCGGACGTAGTAGCTGACGTCGGCAATGTAGACGCCCAGGCGAAAATGGCCGTTGGGCAGGCGGACGACGTCGATGGCATCGTCCAGGTCCTTGGCATCTTCGCTGTCGATGGTGATGAGCTGGCGGTCGCGGTAATCGCGGCGCCCTGCTTCCAGGGTGACCGCCGTATCGATCTTGGCGGCTTCCTTCTTGACGTCGTCCGGGAAATCGAAAGGCAGACCGTGGCGGGCCATGATGACCTTGATGTCCAGGTCCTTGTCGCCGTCATAACCGAGGACTTCCGTCACTTCCCCTTCGGCTTTGCGCCCTTCTTCAGGCCACTTGGTAATCTTGACCAGGACGCGGGCACTGCTACGGGCGCCGCCGGTCTTGTCGAGGGGCACGTAGATGTCTTCGCGGATCCGTTCGTCGTCAGGCGTGACGAAGGCGCTGTGCTTTTCCAGCTGGAACGTGCCCACCAGGGTCTTGTTGGTCCGTTCGACGATGGATACGATTTCCCCTTCCTGTTTGTGCCGGCCGTCGCCGCTGTGCAGGATGCGGACCGTGACCTTATCGTTGTTCATGGCCGTATGGCGGTTCTGTTCGGCAATATACACGTCTTCTGTCAAATCCTGGCTGAGGACGAAGCCGAACGTCGGCGTATAGCCTTTATAAATGCCGGTTATCTCCTGGGGCTGTTTGGCCGAGATATACCGGTCTCCTGCGATTCTCATGAGTTTCTCACTCCTCACTAATTCTTCAAATGTGTCAAATACGTCAGCCAGCCGGGCGCCGGTGATACCGAGCTGTTCCGCACAGTCCTCGACCGTCGCGCCGCCGCTTTCTTCATTACATATACTTATTATATCATGAGCCAGCTGTAAATCCATAGTTCCCCTCCTCAAATCGCAGTAGTCAGAAAAAAGGAGCCGCCGCATATGCGACAGCCCCTAATAATTCATTAAAAAGTATGCATCAGTCTGCCTAACAGCAATGTACAAATGGCAAATGCTATCGACAAGACGATAGTCAGTTTGGAAAGCAGGGCATCCATGCCGCGGGCCCGGCTCCCGAACAAGTCTTCGGCACCGCCGCCGAAACCGGCGCCCATGCCCTGGGTCTTGCTCTTCTGTGCCACGACGACACCGATGATGAGCAGTGCCAAAATGACAACGATGATTTCTAATGCTGTGATCACGCTAATCCTCCTCACACAATGACGCTAACAGTACTATTGTACACTCATTTGCCGTTTCTATCAATAGGTTCTTTCCCTTTCTCATCCGGTTCTTCTTCCTTTTCGGCATTGCGCGTTTCCAGATAATGTTCCAGCTTGCGTTTGACCCGCTGCAGGGCGTTGTCGATGGATTTGACGTGCCGGTGAAGCTGGCGGGACATCTCGTTGTAAGACTTGCCGTCGAGATAGGCCGTCAGGACCTGCCATTCCAGATCGCTGAGGATCTCATTCATCTTCAGTTCGATATCATTGAATTCTTCACGGCTGATGACCAGCTCTTCGGGATCGCTGACGCGGATGCCTGCCAGGATGTCCTGCAGGGTCCGGTCCGATTCGTCTTCATAGACGGGCTTGTTGAGGGACACATACGAGTTGAGGGGGATGTGTTTCTGCCGCGTCGCCGTCTTGATGGCCGTAATGATCTGCCGGGTAATGCACAACTCGGCGAAGGCCCGGAACGACGACAGCTTGTCGCCGCGAAAATCCCGCGTCGCTTTGTAGAGGCCGATCATGCCTTCCTGGATGATGTCATCCCGGTCGGCGCCGACCAGGAAGTAGGCGCGGGCTTTGGATTTGACGAAGTTGCGATACTTGTTGACGATATAATCGGCCGCCTTGCCATCATGCTCATCCTGGGCGATGCGTACGATTTCTTCATCGGTCATGCCTGCAAAGCGGTCATTTCTTTCTTCTGCATGGGACGCTGCCTGCATAATCGTTACCTCGCTTATCTAATGTTGATTTATTCGCCTGCCTGCCGCTGCCGCACGACTTCATACATGAGCAGGGCCGCTGCGACGGAGGCGTTGAGGGAATTGACGTGGCCGAACATGGGGATCTGGACCAGGACGTCGCACGTCTCCTTGACCAGGTGCGAAATGCCCCGGCCTTCGCTGCCGATGACCAGGACCACCGGGTCCGTCAGGGAACTGTGGAAATAGTCCGTCTCGCCATCCATATCGGCGCCGATGACCCAGAAGCCGCGCTTCTTGAGCTGCTTCAGCGTCTGGGCGATGTTGCCGATCTGTACGAGGGGCATGTATTCGACGGCGCCAGCCGACGTCTTGCCGACGGTCTCGTTGATGGGCGCCGTCCGCCGTTTCGGCAGGAGGACGGCATCGACGCCGGCACATTCTGCCGTGCGGATGATGGCCCCCATGTTGTGGACGTCTTCAATGCCGTCGAGGAGGACCAGGAACGGTACCTTCCCCTTTTCATCGGCAGCGATGAGGACGTCTGTCAAATCGGCGTATTCCACGGGCTTGGCAAAGGCGATGACCCCCTGGTGGCGGTTGCCCGGTGCCAGGTGGTTGAGGACCTTCAGGGGCACGTCTTCGACGAGAATCTCCTTCCGGTCTGCCAGGTCGCGGATGCGCTGCAGCGGCTGCGATTCGTTGCCGGCAGCGACGTACAGCTTGGTGATGGACCGGCCGGCCTTCAGGGCTTCGGTGACACTGTTGCGGCCGATGATGATATTTGCCTCACTCATTCCATTCCTCCATGTTTCTCGTTACAATAGGCCTTCGTTTCTTCATAGACCTGGCCCATGACGGTGTCCAGCCGTTCCTGACGGCCGGCCATGACCAGGTAGCCCACCAGGGCTTCCAGGGCCGTACTGTCGTGGTATTCGGCGACAGTCGCGCTCTTGGGCGCCAGGGTATAGGCATTGCGGGCCCGCTGACAGACAGCCTTCTCTTCGTCCGTCAGGCCGTCGTGGATGCGGCGGTAGACATAGGCCTGGGCCTTGGCCGATACAAATTCTGCCGCCAGCGTGTGCAGGACCTGGACGTGGGGGATGCCCGTTTCCACCAGGCGCTTGCGCAGGGTCAGGGCGTAATAGGCATCGCCGACGAAAGCCAGGTTGATCGAGTCGAGATGGGCCGCATCCTGGTCGGGCACGTCCAGGCGCTTGCCGTCGGCAAAGGCCCGATAGGCCCGTTTCTTTAAAGCTTGCAGTTGTTTGAATTTCACTTTTTCCAGCGTGCTCCCTGCGGCGAATCTTCGATAGTGATGCCAAGGGCAGCCAGTTTATCGCGGATGGCGTCGGCCAGGGCGTACTGCTTCTGGGCACGGCATTCCTGACGGATGTCGAGGATGGCCTGCATGAGGTCGTCGTAATCCTTGCTGCTGGCATCTTCCTTCTTGCCGGTCCAGCGGTCTTCGAGGATGCCCAGGATGTCCGTGAAGGTCTTGAAGACGCGTTTGACTTCCGACAGGGCTGCCGAATCGACGGGGACGCCGTTGTTGACGACGGCATTCTTGAAGATGTTGACGTTCTTGGCCAAGTCGAACATGGCGGCGCTGGCCAGAGCCGTATTGAAATCGTCGCACATGGCGTTTTCAAAGGCTTCTTCGTCTTTGTGAGCCGTTTCCAGGAGCTGCTGGGCTTCCGGCGATTTAGCACCGGCCGGCATAGCCAGGAGTTCCAGGACGTTGTCGATGGCTGTACCCAGACGTTCGAGGCTGCGCGTCATTTCTTCCAGCCGTTCATCGCTGAAGTCCAAGGGGCTGCGGTAGTGGTTGGAAATGAGGAAGAAGCGCAAGGCATCGGGGCTGTAGTGTTCCAGGACGTCCTTGACCAGGAAGAAGTTGTTCAGGGACTTGCTCATCTTTTCCGAATTGATGGTGATGAAGCCGTTGTGGAGCCAGTATTTGACCATGGGTTTCTTGCCGGTGAAGGCTTCGGACTGAGCGATTTCGTTTTCATGGTGCGGGAAGATGAGGTCGCTGCCGCCGCCGTGGAAATCGAAGGTATCGCCGAGGTATTTATTGCTCATAGCCGAACATTCGATGTGCCAGCCCGGACGGCCTTTGCCCCAAGGGCTGTCCCAAGACGGTTCGCCAGGCTTAGCGCCTTTCCAGAGGGCGAAGTCCATGGGATTGTGCTTGCGGTCGTCGACTTCGATGCGGGCGCCGGCCATCATGTCGTCGAGGCTGCGGCCACTCAATTCGCCGTAGTCGTTAAATTTTTCGACGCTGTAATAGACGTCGTGGTCGATGACATAGGCATAGCCTTTGTCGATGAGGGTCTGGACCATGTGGATGATTTCATCCATGTGTTCCGAAACGCGGGGATATTTGTCGGCCCGGCGGATATGGAGCTTGTCCATAACTTCGAAGTACGATGCGATATAGCGGTTGGAAATGGTATCCCACGTGACGCCTTCGCCGTTGGCGGCGTTGATGATCTTGTCGTCGACGTCGGTGAAGTTCTGGATGTGCGTGACTTCATAGCCCAAGTGTTCCAGATAGCGTTTGATGACGTCCCATGTGACGAAAGGGCGGGCATTGCCCATGTGGGAATGGTTGTACGGCGTGATGCCGCAGACATACATCTTGACCTGGCCCGGCGTAACGGGTACGAAGGTTTCTTTCTTGCGGGTCAATGTATTATATACTTTCAGTTCTCTCATACGGTAACCTCCCTGAAATTTGAACAAAAAAGCCACCATCCCCGATGACAGAGACGGTGGCCCGTGGTTCCACTCTGTTTTTACGGCACAGCCGTAATCTTTACTGCGCAGTAACGGGCGCACCCGGACCGGATTACTCCTTTCACCCGGCCTGCTCACAAAGGCAGCATTGCAGTTTTATGACCTGGAAAGGCTCTCAGCCGTGACCCTTCCTCTCTGTCGGATGCCACTGCAACTCATTTTGATCATCGCAGATTCTTATTGATACATATTATTAATTAATATGTATGTATATAGTACCCAATAATCCGTGCCCTGTCAAGTGCGAATTTAATTTGCAGATGGCAGTAAAAGGCGCCCCTAATAGGGGGGGCATTTTTTATCCGCAAATCTTATCGAGGCGCTGGAGGACCTTGTCGCGGCCCATGAGGGCGACGATGACGTTCAGGTCCGGACCGTGCATGACACCGGTGACGGCGACGCGAATAGGCATGTAGACGAACTTGCCTTTGACCTTGAGGCCCTTCTGGATTTTCTTGAACAGGGGCTGCACCGTGTCGGGCGTGACGTCGTCGAGGGCAGCCAGTTCATCGCGGAACATCTGAAGGACGGACGGAGCCGTTTCTTCTTTGAGGACAGCCGCCGTTTCTTCATTTTCCGGGGCATAGTCATCGCTGAAGAAGACCTTGGCAGCGTCGACGATCTGAGCGCCATACTGGACGTGTTCGCGCATAGCGGCGCAGACGGCTTTCAGCCAGGCGGCTTCCGTTTCATCCGGATTTTCGCTGGCATAGCCGGCCTTCTGCAGGTGCGGCAGGCAGACGGCATAAAGCTGGTCTTCATCGAGCTGCTTCATATAATGGAAGTTGATCCAGTTTAATTTTTCGATGTCGAAGACGGCCGGGTTCTTGGCGACGCGGTCGAGGGTGAACTGTTCGATGAGTTCGTCGCGGCTGAAGATTTCCTGATCGCCGTCAGGCGTCCAGCCGAGGAGAGCCAGGAAGTTGACCAGGGCATCAGGCAAATAGCCCATGTCGCGGTACTGCTGGACCGACGTAGCGCCATGGCGCTTGCTCATCTTCTTCTTGTCGGCGCCGAGGATGAGCGATACGTGGGCGAACTTCGGAGCTTCGAAGCCCAGGGCCTTGTAGATGACCAGCTGGCGCGGCGTGTTGGACAAGTGTTCTTCCGCGCGGATGACGTGAGTGATGTGCATGAGGGCATCGTCGAGGACGACACAGTAGTTATAGACCGGGATGCCGTCGGATTTGACGATGACGAAGTCGCCGACATTGTTGGAGTCGAAGGATACGTGGCCGCGGACGAGGTCGTCCAGTTCAATCGTTTCGTTCTTCGGCGTCTTGATGCGGATGACATGGGGACGGCCTTCCTTGAGGTACTGTTCGACCGTTTCCTTCGGCAGGTCGGCACATTTGCCGGAGTAGACCGGCGTTTCGCCTTTGGCCATCTGGGCCTGTTTTTCTGCTTCCAGTTCTTCTGGCGTACAGAAACAGTAATAGGCCTTACCTTCAGCTAAGAGCTTTTCCGTATATTTCTGATAAATGCCCAGGCGTTCCGTCTGGCGGTACGGGCCATCGGGACCGCCGATGTCGATGCCTTCATCCCAGGTAATGCCCAGCCATTTCAGGGCTTCCTTGATATTTTCTTCTGATTCCGACGTCGAACGCTTGCGGTCCGTATCTTCGATGCGGACGACGAACTTGCCGTGGTTGTGCTTGGCAACGAGGTAGTTGAACAGTGCCGAACGGGCACCGCCGATGTGGAACGGGCCTGTCGGGCTCGGAGCAAAACGAACGCGTACTTCCTGTGACATAAAAAATTCCTCCTAAAGACTATATATATGTATTATTGATAGCTAAGGACCATGGCAGCCGCCTGGGCCGCCATGCCTTCTTCCCGGCCGACGAACCCCAATTTTTCTGTCGTCGTCGCCTTGACGGAGACAGCAGCCTTGGGGATACGCAGGGCCTCGGCAATATTCGCAATCATCTGCGGCACATAGGGCTTTATTTTCGGCCGTTGTGCCAATAAGGTCACGTCGAGGTTGACGATGCGGCAGCATTTCTCCCGCAGCAGGTGACGGACCTTTTCCAAGAGGACCAGACTGGAAATATCCTTGAAAGCCTGGTCCGTATCGGGAAAATACGTCCCGATGTCGCGGAGCCCGGCGGCTCCCAGCAGGGCGTCCATGATGGCATGGATGACGACATCGGCGTCAGAATGGCCGTCGAGTCCCCGTTCAAAGGGAATCTCGACGCCGCCCAGGACCAGGCGCCGCCCTTCCTTCAGGCGGTGGACGTCGTAGCCCGTACCGATGCGCTGGACCTCTTTCCCCTTCATGTACAGGGACAAGATGGGGATGTCTTCGCGCGTCGTCACCTTGCGGTTCTTCTCGCTTCCCTCGAGGATGACCACCGGTACGCCCAGGGCTTCGACCAAGGACGCGTCATCCGTGGCCTGGATGCCTTCAGCCCGGGCATGTTCATGCGCTTTCACGAGCAGGTCGCGGTGGAAGATCTGCGGCGTCTGGGCTGCTACCAGGCGGCTGCGGTTCAGCGTATGGAGGCGGCCGTCGTCGCCGCGGACCTTGACCGTATCCTTGAGGGGAATGCCGTAAATGGCGGCCCGGGCCGTTTCCATCATGGCCGCGCCCTGGTCATACCAATCGGGACCGGCAAAGGGCCGGGCGCCGTCGTGGACCATGACCACGTCCATGTCGCGGCTGACGGCCATGAGGCCGTTGTAGACCGAATCTTCCCGCTCGGCTCCGCCCAGGGCATAGCGCACGGGCTGGATGGGATGGAGGTCATCGACAAGGCGGCGGATTTCCTTCTCATCGACGCGGGAGTGGACGATGACCACTTCGCTGACCGACCGGGCCGCAAAGATGTGGCGCAGGGTATGCGCCAGGACGGGCTCACCGCACAAGGGATAGAAGAGCTTGTTCCGCTCGTAGCCGAAGCGGCTCCCTGTGCCGGCCGCTACGACGATGACAGATACTTTCACACATTTCACCTACTCATTTGCAATCTTGACGAATATCATGCGCCCAGCCGACGTCTGCAAGACCGACGTCACCGTAACGGGCACGGTAGAACCGATGTATTTCTGACCATCTTCGACGACGATCATCGTGCCGTCATCGAGATAGGCCACGCCCTGGTTCTCTTCCTTGCCGGCCTTGACGATGAGGACGTTCATGTGTTCCCCAGGGATGCGGGCCGGTTTCAGGGCATTGGCCAGGTCGTTGATATTGAGGACGGCCACGCCCTGGAGGGCAGCGACCTTATTCAAATTATAGTCGTTGGTGACGACTTTGGCATTGATCTTGCGGCCCAGGCGGACGAGCTTGGAATCGACGCCCTGGACGTCATCGAAATCATCGTTGATGATGCGGACTTCGACGTAATTATCTTCCTGCATCTGCTTCAGGATATCCAGGCCGCGGCGGCCCTTATTGCGCTTCAGCAAATCCGACGAATCGGCGATGAGCTGCAGTTCTTCCAGGACGAAGACCGGCACCAGCAGGGGCCCTTCGAGGAAGCCCGTACTGCAGATTTCGGCGATACGGCCGTCGATGATGGCACTCGTATCGAGGAGCTTGCCGGAAAAGTCCATATCCTTGCGCTTGCCGCTGTGCTCCTTGCCGGACTTGCCCAGGCGCAGGTTGCTGACCAGGGCGATGATTTCGCTCTTCTTGCGGGTGGCAATGCTCATGCCGGCATAGCCGAAGACGATGCTGAAGACAATCGGGCCATAGGCCCCGATGATTGGCAGACGGGCGAACGCCAGGCCAATTAAATTCGCAATAATAAGTCCAAAAAGCAATCCCAGCGTCCCGACGATGATATCCTGGCTCTCGAAATCACTCAAGCCCGATTCAATGCGGTGAATCGCCGCCCAGATCAGGCGCAGCACGAACGGTGAAATCCCATATCCCACCAGGGCCCCGACGAGAATGCCGATGATGTAGGCCACGATGGTGATGATAGTCGTCCCGAAAATACTGCCGTGGAAAAATTCCCCTTCTATTTCGGCACTGATGAAGGGCGTCGTAATGACCTGGTCGGCAATCATGACAAAAATGACCGCCATGATCAGGACAATGACCCCTTTCATGATGTTGTCGGCCACATTGCGCCCATTGAATTTCTTCGACTTCGGCTCCTCGTGGTCCAATCCATATTTATCTTCCATAGAGTAGTAAGACACCTCCCCTTATGCGTAATTCTGTAACTATACTAGTTTACCACATTTCCCGACAATGTACCACCGGTGGCAGGTAAAGTTTTTACAGCCGTCCGCATATAGCATTTTGAACTAGTAAATCATGATTTAGTAAATCGTGATTTACTAAATTACGATTTACTAAATCCAATACTTACTCACACAAATACCGATAAAGTTTGTCCTCGACCGGCTTATCCAAGAGAAATTGGAAATTGACGATAGGCAGCTGCTGCCCTTTGTCATTGGCAATGGTCGTTTCGACAGGTTCTCCCAGGACGGTTAAATCGCCGATATAATAGAAATCGGCCCCTTCGGCATCACTCTTTTTCACGAACAATAATTTTCGCGTGTGCTCATTGCAAATCGCTGGAATCTGCGACGACGTCAGGTGAATCCGGGCCCGCGTCATCCAGCTGAACTGCTGCGGCGAAACGAACTGGTCTTCGTACTTCGTATTGGCTGAAATATCCTCACGCTTCTCATAGGTGACGAAAATGGGACACGTAGCGCCGACAATCTGATAGCCATTAAGCGTGCCTTCACGGTTCGTTTCATAATTGAGGATGCGCGACACATCTTTTCGGGAATACCGGCCGTAGCGGACAAAACCCTGGACGATTTCCGGTTCATCGTGAATATAGAGATTTTTAAAACGATACGTTCCATAGTCAAGGATATCCTGAACATAACGTTGAAATTCTTCATTTTCTTTCAAGTCATTCCAATAGGAGGTGGCCACATACGCATGATTCTCAAAGGAAATAAGCGGCTGACTACCGTATTTTTTTCTAGCCGTTTTCGTAAAAAATTGCAAATTCAACAAGCGGGCTACGCTTTCCATCGTTTCCGTAGACGGCAGAAAATGGTATGTTTTGCTCATTTCCCTAGCCAGCGCCGCCGTAGACCAAGACGCTTCCGTCAACAAATGGCGCAAGACCAACAATTCCTCTATGCGTTTGCCATTAGCCAGTTCTAAACTCAACATCTTCAATACCGCCCGATGGGCTTCGGTCAAGGTCGAGGCAAAAGGCTCCATGTATTGAACAAATTCAAAGAAAGACTCCTTCTTCGCCACAAACAAGGCCGGATCCTTATCACCAAAGCGGACAAAATCCATCATCATGGGCTGACGGCCCAGGCGGTAGGCCATATTGCGGTATGATTCTTTCAAATCCCGCAGGTCTGCCAAAGCACTTTTGGCATCAATAGCCGCGTAAATTCGTTCTTTGGCGATATCGTCAAAATGAACCGACGTCGGACCCGGCAAAAAATTGACCTGCATGAGACGGCGGACAAAATCCTTATCGTATGTCCGGTCGCCAAACAGGGCAATGGGAAGCAGAAAATTATTTTCATAATTGCCGATGAAATCGAGAACTTCCAAATAGCGCTTATGTGGATATTTTCGCAGTCCCCGGCCTAACTGCTGGACAAAGACGATCGCCGACGTCGTCGGACGCAACATGATGACCTGATTGACCTGGGGAATGTCGACGCCTTCATTGAAAATATCGCAAGTAAAAATATAGTCGAGATACTGCGGGTCTTCTGCCGCCTTCGCCTCCAAATGACCAATGGCCTCGCTTCGTTCCCTTTCGCTCGACGCACCCGTCAAGGCAACGGCTCGTTTTCCATGCTGGCGAAAAGCTTCAGCCAGGGCCTGCGCTTCGTCTACATTGCGGCAAAAGACGAGGCCTTTGATACGGTCAGCGTCACTGCCATACAAATCAGCATAATATAATATATGTTTTACACGTTCTTCGCAAGTCAGTAAAGAAAAATCACTCATGTCATCTAACACCTTGCCGTTGACCGTAATTTCGCTGATACCGTGATAGTGAAAAGGAACGAGCATATTTTCTTCCAGCGCATCGTGCAAACGAATTTCATAAGCAATATGATGATGGAACAACGCATAAATATCGAAATCGTCCGACCGTTCTGGCGTCGCCGTCATGCCCAACAAAAATTTGGGCTGAAAATAACGAATGACTTTTTGATACGTTCCAGCTCCCCCGTGATGCACTTCGTCAATGACAATATAATCAAAGGTGTCGGGCGCAAAGGTATGAAGGATTTCGTCTTGGGACAAAGTCTGAATGGTCGCAAAAATATAAGGCTTATCCAATTCTTTATCATGCCCTGTCAGCAGCCCCGTATCGGCCGGATTGATGCCAATCCGGACATAACTATCCCGTGCACTTTTGACGATGAGCTCCCGATGGACCACAAAGAGAAACCGCCGGGGCTGCATTTTTAAGACGTCAAAGGCTGATAAATAGGTTTTCCCAGTCCCCGTCGCTGAAATGAGCAAGCCTCGATCCTGCCCGTCATCGCGAAGCTTTTGAATCCCAGCTAAAGCCGCCTTTTGCATGGCATTAGGTTGAATTTTATGGAAGGGCACATATACGGACTGCCGTTTCGGCTTATTATGCGTGTACACAGACTCGTAGGCCTGAATCCACGCTTCGTCCACGACTTCCGCCGTATCCCACAAGGCATCAAATTCTTCCTTCGTCTGCCGGATGAGAGAGCCGTTTTCTGCCGATGTAAAGAAAACATTCCATTCCTGATTGTGCGTCAAGGCGTTAGCCGTCATATTGCTGCTGCCAATGACCATGGTATAATTTTCCGGCCCTGCCTGGGGACGATGGAAAAGATAGCCTTTGGCATGAAAAGCCCGTTCTTCTGTCACCATGCGCAATTCGACATTGGGAAACTTCAACAATTCCCGCAACGCACCGGGTTCGGTAAAATTTAAATACTGGGAGGCTAAAATTTTTCCCGTCGCCTTCCGGTTCTGAATGAGCGCATCTTTCAGGCAGGCAATGCCGCTTTTCGTCAAAAACGCCACGGAAAACAAAAAAGAATCACAGACGTACAGCTGCGACAAAATCGTGTCGAGAACCTTGCGCTTTTTCTCTTTATTATTGGTCAGAATCTTGGGAACATAGCGTTGGTCCGCTTCTACCGTATAATCAATAAATCCTTCGCGCAGGCACTGTTCCAAAGCCCCGTATTCAACCATGGCTGTCGCCTACTTTCCAGAAATTTTTTTCATGATGGGCACATCGGCCGGCGCCCAGTCCAGCGTCGGCATGTCTTCGGGGGCCATCCATTTCGCATCGACGTGTTCTTTGCGGACGAAGTCTGGTTTATCCAAATGGCAGTAGAAGGCGTACATGGTCATGGAAAAATCGGGATAGTCATGATGGACTGTCATGTACAAATCCGATTCCTTAACAGACACATGGACATCCATTTCTTCCCGCAGTTCCCGTTCGATGGCCGTATGCTTGGCTTCACCCGGTTCAATCTTGCCGCCGGGAAACTCGTACTTGAAACTGACATAGTCAAATTTCCCCTGGCCTCGTTCCATACAAAGAATTTTTCCATCATACTCCAAAATCGCAGCTACTACTTCTAAATGTTTCATCAAAAAAATCCCCTTTTTGGCATTATTTTCCCTATCTTCTAAAATACGTATTCCGACAAGCGTTTCATGGCTTCTTCCAGGCGGGTCCGGGGCAAGGCCAGATTCAGGCGCATAGCGTCTTTCCAAGCAAATTTCCGGCCATCTTGCCAGGCGACGCCGACGTCCCAGGCTTTTTTCAGGAGTTCCGGCAAGGTCATCTGGTTGGCTTTCAAGTATTCCCCACATTCGACGAAGAGCATGTAAGTCCCCTGCGGCAGGCTGACCTGGCAGCCCGGGAAATGGTCCTGGATGTACTGGACAGCATAACGGCAATTGCTTTCCAGGACCTGGTTCAGTTCGTCTGTCCATTCGTGTCCGTCCTGGCTATAGGCACCAATCAGGGCGTGCATGGAAAGGACGTTCATTTCGTTATAACAGGTCCGTTGTCCATGCTGTGTAATCTTTTCTCGCAAGAGCGGATTGGCGATGATGTGGTAACTGCCGATCAGCCCGGCCAGGTTGAAGGTTTTGGACGGAGCATAGAAAGCGACCGTACGCTGGCGGGCGTCTTCGGAGACGGCTGCCGTCGGGATATGGCAGTGGCCTTGGAAAATGATATCCGACCAGATTTCATCACTGATGACTAAGACATCATATTTTTTGAAAAGGGCCATGGCCTGTTCGATTTCCCAGCGTTCCCACACGCGGCCTGTCGGGTTCTGAGGTGAGCAGAAAATGGCCAGGTGGACATGGTGCTTCTTGATTTTTTCTTCCATGTCGGCGAAATCCATGCGCCAAATGCCCTGCTCTTTGCGAAGAGGGCTAAAGACGACGTGCCGGCCCGTATTGCTCAAGTCACCGATAAAGCCAGGATACGTCGGGCTGTGGACTAAGACGGCGTCTCCCGGTTCGGTCAGAACCTGGATAGTGCTGGTAATGCCGCCGTGGACGCCATTTTCATAGCCGATCATGTCGCGTGTCAGTTCCGGCCAGTCATGACGGGTCGTCTGCCAGTCGATGATGCGCTGGTAATAGGCATCAGACGGCAGGAAGTAACCAAAAAGCGGATGTTTCAACCGTTGTTCCATGGCCTGGACGACAGCCGGGCAAGTCGCGAAATTCATGTCCGCTACCCACATGGGGATTTCATCGAAACCGGGCTTGGCCTTATCCGGTTCAAAGCCCCAAACGGTCTTGCCAATGCCATCGAAAGCCGTAGCATCCTTACCAGCTCGGTCTATAATCGTCGTAAAATCGTATTTCATCTAATTTTTCTCACCTTTCATCATAAAAGTTGCGATTCGTTGTTCATAAAGGCCCGTCACAGCCCCAGTAAATTCTCTCTAGCGGGCTTCCTACGTGGAAGACCCTACACAACGGCCATTGGCCGTGTATTTTTTCAATGATGCAGTTGTAGACAGACGGCGGGTTGCTTTCGCTATTGCGGCGGCGCACATCTTCACTGGAGGCGACGAGTTTGCCCGTTTTCGTATCGAACCACTGGAACTGGACGCCTACAGTGACATACGGCACATCGTGGTCGGGAACGTATTCGGGATAGTTTTCCGTACGATAGAAGCTGTGAAGCTTGCCGTCTTTGTCGACATAGTTTTCTTCTACTTGCCGACTCTTCCATTCCGTATGGGCCGGGACCAAGTAGGAATCGACGTCACACTGCGTCATCTTGGCCAGGATATAGATGTCGGCCTTGGCGTCAACAGCCCCTTGGGGAATGGTGACGACATCGGCGCCCTTGGTCACAGCAGGAGCTGCCTTTTCACTGGGAATCGTTTCACCAGGCAGCAAGGCCCGAGGCTGTTCCCGCGGTGCCATGACGACTTTGACCACTTTGATTTTACCCGCTTTCTTACGATAATCGTCTTTATATTTCTGGTCGCGTACCGATTCGGCCACGCCAGCTTCACTCGTATCCATACCAGATAAATAGACGGTCTTTACCTTACTGAAATCATAGTCCGTATCCTGCCACTCCGTAAATTCGGCAAGGCCCGGCATTACCGAGGCCACAGCAAAGAACAGGAAAAATAACAAGGTGCGGATTTTCATCGAAACAACCTCCTCACTAAGTTAAGGAACTCCAGGGAAACTATTGACGAATTGGATGCGGATGTCCGGGAAGGAATCGACAAATTGAATCGTGAAGTCTTCGCCGTAATCGACGAACTGCCATTGGCCGATGTTATCGGGAAAATAGTTGACGGTCTGGACGCGCAGGTCTGGAAATGCGCTGACGACTTGGACGCGTATATCCGGAAAGGAATGGACGACGCGGACTTTGCCGGCCAGGCGGATACCGTTGAAATAGCCGTCCGGCGTCACAGCCGAAGCGGCCAGGACGGCCCCGCTGATACAGAAGAAACAGAGAGTCACTAAGGCTACATAAATCCATTTTCGCATGATGATGCACTCCTTTCCGGTTATAGTTACCGTTAACGGCCAGCCATCAACCTCTCAGTCAGCTGCGCTGACAGCTCCCCTATCAGGGGAGCCGGAAAACAGCCACCCAACGTGGATGCCCCTACAAGTCAAGCTACGAACCACTAGCCACGAACTTACCTCCCCTAGTTCAGGCGGGCCGCCTTCCAGGACGGCCCCTACGGGTCAGGCGGGCCGCCCTTTGGGACGGCCCCTACAAGCTGCTAACTGCTAAAATTAGCGTAACAGGTTTGCCTGAAAAAGGCAAGCGAAAAGGCGCTGTCTTTATGCGACAGCGCCTTTTGAGTTTGCAATTTGTAGTTGGTCGTGGAGGGTTATCTCCGAAAGGCCTTTTCGATGGCTTCGCGCAGGGTAGCTACGCCCAGGAAATGGCAGTCCGGGAATTTATCTTTTTCAATGTCTTCCAGGTTGCCTTTGGGCAGGATGAAGGTGTTGAAGCCCATCTTGGCCGCTTCTTTGACGCGGCGCAGGGCCTGAGGGACGCGGCGGATGTCGCCGGTGAGGCCGACTTCGCCCATGACGACGGTCCGGCTGTCCATGGAGATGTCCCGCAGGCTGGAATAGACAGCCAGGGCTACGGGCAGGTCCGCTGCCGTTTCGGTCAGGCGCAGGCCGCCGACGACGTTGATGTAAACGTCCTGACTCCCCAAGGGAACACCCAGGCGTTTTTCCAAGACGGCCAGGAGGATGATCAGACGGTTATAGTCCATGCCCGATGCTGTCCGCCGCGGGACGGCGAAGACGGAATGGGCCGTCAAGGCCTGGATTTCGCCGAGCATGGGCCGCATCCCGTCGAGGACGGCGGCGACGGCAGAGCCTGCCTGGTCCGCTGCCCGTTCGGCCAAGAGCAGCTGCGACGGGTTCTCCAGTTCCGACAGGCCGCCGCTGGTCATGGTGAACAGGCCCGATTCATTGGTCGAACCGAAACGGTTCTTGATGCCCCGGAGGATGCGGAACTGGTAATTCCGTTCGCCTTCGAAATAGAGAACCACGTCTACCATGTGTTCCATCATGCGCGGGCCGGCAATGGCACCGTCCTTGGTGACGTGGCCGATGACGACGACCGGGATGCCTTCGCTTTTGGCAAAGGTCATGAGGCGGCTCGTACCTTCGCGGATCTGGGCCAGACTGCCCGGCGTCCCTTCGACGGCCTGGCTGTACATGGTCTGGATGGAATCGACGACCAGCAAAGCAGGCCGCCTCTTTTTAGCTTCGTCGAGGATATGGTCCAGGGACGTATCGGCCTGGATGATCAAATCCGGCGTGGAAATGCCCAGGCGCTGGGCACGCATCTTGATCTGCCCCGCCGATTCTTCACCGGAACCGTAGAGGACGCTGCCGTTCTTTTCGCAGACGGCGGCCGCCAGCTGCAGGACCAGCGTCGACTTGCCGATGCCCGGGTCCCCGCTGAGCAGGATCAGCGCTCCTGGGACGATGCCGCCGCCGAGGACGCGGTCCAGTTCGCCGATGCCCGTTTCCATGCGGGCCATGTCTTCCATGGCAATATCCGTCAGGGATGCCGCCTTGGAAGCCGGACCGCTGCGCTGCATGCTGCGCGCCCCCTTCGGCGCTTCCGGCGCAATCTGTTCTTCTTCCATCGTATTCCATTCGCCGCACTGCGGGCAGCGGCCGAGCCAGCGGCTGGAAACACTGCCGCAGTTCGTGCAGACATAACGGGTCTTACTCTTTGCCATACCTGCTCCTTACTCCGTCGTAAAGACGAGTTTCTTCTTGTCCAAACTGTCGACGTGGATCGTATTGCCGTCCTTGACGTCGCCGCTGAGGAGCATTTCCGAAATCGGGTCTTCGACGAGCTTCTGGATGGCCCGTTTCAACGGCCGGGCGCCATAGGCAAAGTCCGTCCCTTCCTGGACGAGGACGTCGTCGGCAGCCGTCGTCCAATCCATGGCCACGCCTTTTTCGCCAAGGCGTTTCGTCAGGTCCTGGAGCAGGATGTCGACGATCTGGCGCAGGTCTTTCTGTTCCAGCGGCTTGAAGACGATGATTTCGTCGATACGGTTGAGAAATTCCGGACGGAAGAAGCGTTTCACATCGGCCATGATTTCCTTCTTGGCGACTTCGAAAGACGCTTCCCGGTCCTTGGCACTGTCGCCGCCCGTCGAGAAGCCCATGACCGGGCCCGACGGTTTGAGGTGCGATGCGCCGAGATTGCTGGTCATGATGATGACGGTATTGCGGAAATCGACGGTCCGGCCTTTGGAGTCAGTCAGGCGGCCTTCGTCGAGGACCTGCAGGAGCAGGTTGAAGAAGTCGCTGCTGGCCTTTTCCACTTCGTCGAAGAGGATGACACTGTACGGTTTTTCCCGAACTGCATCGGTCAATTCGCCCCCTTCTTCATAGCCGACATAGCCCGGAGGGGCGCCGACCAGGCGGGAGACACTGTATTTTTCCATAAATTCGCTCATGTCGATGCGGATCATGTTGTCGGCACTGCCGAAGAGCTGGGCGGCCAGGGTCCGGGCCAGTTCGGTCTTGCCGACACCGGACGGACCAAGGAAGAGGAAGGAACCGATGGGGCGGTTGGCATCCTTGAGGCCGGCTCGGGCCCGGCGGACGGCTTTAGCTACGGCCGTGACGGCGTCATCCTGGCTGATGACCCGTTTATGCAGTTCTTCTTCTAAGTGAAGGAGGCGCTGCGATTCCGTTTCTGTAATTTGCTGGACCGGGACGCCTGTCCACATGGACACGACGTCGGCAATGTCGTTTTCCGTGACGACGAGTTTTTCATCGTCGTGCTGTTTCTTTTCTTTTTGAAGAGCCGAGATTTCCGATGATACCTTCTTGCCGGCATCGCGGAGGGACGCGCATTTTTCGAAGTCTTCCCCAGCCAGGGCCGCTTCTTTTTCTTTATTGATATCAGCCAGTTTCTGTTCCAGGTCCTGGAGTTCATGGGACGGCGCGTAGACCTTCATGCGGACGCGGGCTGCCGCTTCGTCCATGACGTCGATGGCCTTGTCCGGCAGATAGCGGTCGGAAATGTACCGTGCCGACAATTTGACGGCGGCTCTTACGGCGTCGTCCGTGATACGGGCCTTGTGGAAGGCTTCGTAGCGGTCGCGCAGGCCGAAGAGGATGGCCATGGCGTCGTCTTCCGTCGGTTCGCCGACCAGGACGGGCTGGAAACGGCGGGCCAGAGCGGCATCTTTTTCAAAGTGTTTCTTGTATTCGTCGATGGTCGTAGCGCCGATGCACTGCAGGTCGCCCCGGGCCAGGGCCGGTTTGAGGATATTGGCTGCATCCATGGCCCCTTCGACGGCACCGGCGCCGATGAGCTGGTGGATTTCGTCGATGAAGAGGATGATGGTATCGTCCTGTTCGATGACGTCGAGGATGCGCTTGATCCGTTCTTCAAATTCGCCGCGGTACTTGGTACCGGCGACGATGCTGGCCAGGTCGAGGGAGAAAATGCGCTTGTCCAGCAGGCTGTCAGGCACATTGCCGTTGATGATGCGCTGGGCCAGGCCTTCGGCAATGGCCGTCTTGCCGACGCCAGGTGCGCCGATGAGGACCGGATTGTTCTTGGTCCGGCGGCTGAGGATCTGGATGACCCGGCTGATTTCCTTTTCCCGGCCGATGACCGGGTCGATTTTGCCCTTCTTGGCCCATTCATTGAGATCACGGCCGAACTGGGACAAGTCGCTGCCGTTCTTGGCAGCCACGGCGTCGCCGCCTTCGACGGCCGGGTCGTTCATGAGTTCACTCAGGCGTTGGGAGACGAGGTCCGGGTCGATGTCCATATCTTCCAGGATCTGTACGGCCATGCCGCTCCCTTCTTCGAGGATGCCGGCCAGCATGTGTTCCGTGCCGACATAGTTCTGTTCCAGCCGGTTGGCTTCGCGGACGGCCAGTTCCATGGCCCGCTTCGTCCGCGGCGTCAGGCGCAGTTTCGACGGCGTATCCTGTCCCCAGCCGACGTGCTGTTCGATGGCGCGGGTGACATTTTCCGGCGTCAGGCCCAACTGGTTGAGGAGCAGGCCGGCAATGCCGTCTGTATTGAGAACGAGACCGAGCAAGATATGTTCGGTCCCGACGTAATCATGGTGGAATTTTTGTGCCGCTTCCTGCGCATACTGCAGGACAGCTTTGGCATCATTGGTGAGACGATTGTTCATCATGGGAAATTCACTTCCTCCGGTAAGCTGCGAGTACGGACTGGACGGCCTGGGCCCGCTGGTGCTGGAGCTCTTCATCATTCAGTTCCGCCCCGGCCTTGAGCTGTAAATAAGCCGGTTCGACGACGGTCATGATGGCTTCATAGGCCAGGGGCTGTTCCGGGATGACGCCCATATCGATGCCGAAACGCAGTTCACTGGCCAGGGCCAGCGATTCCTGGTCCGACAGGAGCCAGGCCTGACTGAGCGTCCCGTACGTGCGCAGCCATTTATCTTTTAAGGTATTTTCATTGTGGTCCCAAACGAGACTGCGGCAATTTTGTTCTTCCTGGACGATCTGGGTGACGATCTTGCTCAATTGATCGAGGATGTCCGTTTCGGTCACGCCCAGCGTAATCTGGTTCGTGATCTGGAAGATGTTGCCGATACATTCGTTGCGTTCACCGTACATACCGGATACGGTGAAGCCGAATTTGGTGATGCCCTGGACGATGCGGTTGAACCGCTTCATCATGACCAGGGCCGGTACGTGGATGGTCACGCCTGCCGTCAGGCCCGTGCCGGTCAGGGACGGGCTGGCCGTAAGGTAGCCGAAATCATCGCGGAAGGCGAAATCCAGATGGCTTTCCAAGGCGTCGTCGACCTGGGCGGCCTGATCCCAGACGCGCTGGAGGTCAAAGCCCGGTGCTGCCGTCTGGATGACGAGGTGATCCTCTTCGTTGAGCATGATGGAGACGGCCCCGTCATCGCGGAGCAGGACGCCGCGGTGCTTCGGATGTTCGATGTGACCGGCCGACGAAAAATGTTTCACAGCCATCATTTCCCGTTCCATCGGCGATAACTCTTCCAGGCCGATAAAGGTATAACGGCCGTGTCCCAATGTATCGAGGGGACCGATCTGGCGTTTTCCTTCTTCCAGGACCGCTGCCAGTTCCGTATCCGACGCTTTGTCGGGGAAAACGTATTTCTTCAGGTTCCGGTCCAGGCGGACACGGCTGTCGATGACGATGTCATTGAAATTACCCGTCCCGTCCTGCCAGGGGCAGAGCGGCTGCTGGAGCATATCATGTGCCATGGCTCATTCCCCCTTTCCGCCGTCCGGCAATTGACGCTGGAGGGCGCGGATTTCGTCGCGGACTTTAGCTGCTTCTTCATAGCGTTCTTCCTGGACCAGCTTCTGCAGGTGCTGGCGCAGGCGCTTGACGTGCGTCGCCGTCCGGAAGACGCCGGTGCCGCGGTTGGGCACTTTGCCGACGTGCTTGCTGTGGCCGTGGATGCGGCGCAGGAGCGGCGGGATTTCTTCCTTGAACGCTTCATAGCAGTCGGGGCAGCCGAATTTGCCCAAGCGGTTAAATTCGCTGTAGGTCATGCCGCAGCTGGCACAACGCGGTTCGTCGCCGCTGCGACCCTGGTAATCGGGATAGGCCATCTTGCGGAAAAAATCGTTATCGATGATATTCAAATCTCTGAAATTAGAAAAATTAGTCTGTTTCTTGGCACAGGCCGCACACAGGTGCAAGTCCGTGCGCCGCCCGTTCTCGATCTTGACGATATGGACAACAGCCTCTCTTTTCTTACAGGCATCACATAACATAGCCCTCACGTCCTTTCTATGACTCAATGGAGATTGAGGTTCTTCAAAATATCGCTGATGACCAGCAGCCGCGTCCCTTCGTCGTCGATGCGGCGGTACAGGGATTCAAAGGTCAAATGGAGGATGACCGCTTCGTTGTTGGTCAGGCTGCGCCGTTTGAGGAGCTGGTACAGCAGGGCATCCAGGTCTTCCATGGAAATGCTGACGGCCGGCAGCCGTTCATGCAGGAGGACCGGCGTGCGGTCCTGCTTCTTCGGCGTCAATTTGATGATGCGGACGAAGCCGCCGGACCCGCGCCGCGATTCGACCAGATAGCCCTTGTCGTTGGAAAAGCGCGTACTCAGGACATAGCTGATCTGCGACGGTGCGCATTGCAATTCGTCGGCCAGTTCGTTACGGCGCAATACAATATCGGAATTATCTTCTTCTAGTAATTTATGTAATATGAATTGTTCAATCTTATCGGCTAACACACTCATCGTAAATCACCCCTCAAAAATATATTTTTTCTTTTTGACTTTCATACAACTCTATTATATTCGTCTTTTTGACTTTACGCAAGAGCTCTGCTCTCATTTCCCATCATGCAGGCAAAGAACCTTCCCACATCAGGAGAAACGGGCGTGCCACGTGCACGCTATAGACCTTTATGAGGAACGCTTTGCACTCCTGGTTGTACGAAATCACATAATAGTGTATTATGAATAGACTATGAACTGTGAGGTGTTCCGTTTGAAACGATTGGGGCCGGGCTCGGTCAGTTACTATTTTTATCACGAAAAAAAATTTCTGCTCATCGTCACGCTGAGCGGTATCTTATACAATATCGGCATGATTGCCGGTCCCTGGTTCGACGGGCAGCTGGCCCAATATCTTTACGATATTTTCGGCGGTACCCGGACGGCATCCGATATGTATGCCCTCTGCCTCTGCTACGCCCTGGTCATCGTCGGTGTCCAGGGAGCCCGCTATGTCAAGCGCCTGTACGTTCGGAAATTCGCCAATAATATCAGCCTGGCCATGAAAGACCGGATCTACCAGCACCTGGTCCAGACGCCGAAACGGGACATGGAGCAGGCCGATACAGGGGCCTTGATGACCAAGGTCATTTCCGACATCGATACCTGCGTCGAAGGGATGCGCAAATTCACGACGGAAATCTTCGATACGGGCGTCGTCATGATGACCTACATCGTCATGCTCCTCTGCTATGACTGGCGCCTGACCTTATGCGTCCTCGTCTTCCCGCCCATCGCCTATGCCCTGGCCAACAGCCTGCGCCGCCTGGTCGCCACGACGGCAGCCCGCAGCAAGGAAAGCAGCGGCGCCCTGTCGGGCATGACCCTGGACCGCATCAGCAACGCCCTGACGTACCGCGTCTACGGCGAAGAAGCTGTCCAGGACCGGCGCTATGAAACGTACCTGGCCGACTACGAAAAGAAAATGATTCTGGCCAATCTCTGGGAAAATACGCTCCAGCCTATTTACAAAGTCATCGCCATGATCGGCACCGTACTGGTCATCTGGTTCGGCGGCCATAACGTCCAGGGCACGGGCTGGGAAAATTGGGACATTGCAGCCTTTTCGACGTACCTGGCCTGTTTCATCAAACTGGCGACGAAGTCGTCCCATGCGGCGAAATTGTTCAACGCCATCCAGAAAGCCCAGGTATCATGGCAGCGCATCCAGCCCCATCTCCAGGCGGCTGCCGAGCTTCGCCAGCCCGTACCGCCAGCGGCGCCGGCGGAATTGACGGTCCGCCATTTGTCCTTCACCTATCCCGGCAGCGCCAACCCGATTTTTCGGGACCTGTCCTTTTCCGCCAAGCCCGGCACCCTCATCGGCGTCACCGGGCCCGTGGCCTGCGGCAAATCGACGCTGGGCCAGGCCTTTCTCTGTGAAAATCCCCACGGCGGCCAGATTTTCTTCGGCACCAAGGAACTGGGCAACGGCCATACGGCACCGGACGGCATCGTCGGCTATTGCGGCCACGACGCGGAACTCTTTGCAGCTACCGTCGAAGAGAACATCCGCCTCGGCCTGCCTGGCGATATCGGCACTGTCCTGAAAATGGTCTGCATGGACCAGGACTGCGCCACCTTCCCGGCCGGGACCCAGACGCCTATCGGCGAAGGCGGCCAGCGCTTGTCCGGCGGCCAGCAGGCCCGCATCGCCCTGGCCCGGACCTTGTTCCATCCGCGGCCGCTCCTCATTCTCGACGACCCTTTCGCCGCCGTCGACATGGCGACGGAACAGATGATTTTCGACAACCTGCGCCGGCTCGGCAGCGACCGCATCATCATCCTCTTGTCGCACCGCCTGTCCCTCTTCCCCAAGCTGGACCAGGTCATCTGGCTCAACGGAGACGGGACAGCCGTCGTCAGCACCCACGAAGGGCTCTACGCCTCGTGCCCGGCCTACCGGGACCTCTACGATTTGCAGCACGCCCAGGGAGGTGCTATCCATGAGTAACGTCATCTGGCAGACCTTGCGGCAGAACGGATGGCTCCTAGTGATCCTGATACTGGCCATTGCCGCCTCTATCGCCGTGAGCGTCACGCCGCCCCTCATCTTGCAATACATCGTCGACAGCCTGGTCAGCGGCTCGTTCAGCACCTATTCCCTGCTGACGGCAGGCCTCCTCTATTTCGCCCTCAATGCCGGCAGCGGCCTCGTCGACGCCTTGAAGGAAACACTGATTACCGTCTTCGGTCAGAAAATCACGCACGGCCTGCGTTCGGCCATGTGCCAGCGCCTCGGCGACTTGCCGGCATCTTATTTCGTCGGCCACGAAGCCGGCGCCGTCACGTCGCTCTTCGTCAACGACGTCGACACGTTGGAGAACCTCTTCGATTCCGGCGTCGTCAGCATGATTGCCGATGCCTTCACCATTTTCAGCATCCTCGCCGTCGTCTTCCACCTGAGCACGGGCCTGGGCATCCTGCTCTGTATCAGCCTGCCCCTGCTCTTTCTCCTGACTCGCTATTTCCAGAAGCGCATGCTCCAGGCCCAGCGGGATAATCGTATCGCCGTCGGCCGGACGAACGAGCTCATTCCGGAAACGGTCCGCAATATCCGCACGATCCACACGTGCCAGCAGGAAAATTATCTGCGCCAGCGCTACGGCCGGACCATCCGGGCCAGCTTCGACGCCATGGAGCGGAGTAATTTCTGCGATTCCATCTATTCGCCCCTCATCATCACCAGCTGTACCCTTATCATCTGCGTCATGATGACCTTATCTGTCAGCAGTCCGTCCCTGCAGGAGCTCTTCGGCATGACCGTCGGCAGCGTCGTCGCCCTCATCGCTTACGTGCGCCGCATCTTTTCGCCCTTAGAGAGCATCGGCATGGAAATCCAGAACATCCAGTCTGCCATCGCCGGCATCGGCCGCCTGAAGGACTTCTTTGCCGAACCCGTCCAGGCCCAAGGGCAGTGTACCGCCCTCGACAAGGCCGCAGCCCCGCTGGTCATCGACGACGTCACGTTCGGCTACGACCGGGAAAAAGCCATTCTCCACCACGTCTCGCTCACGGTCGAAGCCGGAGAAATGGTCACCATCACCGGCCGCACCGGCGCCGGCAAGAGTACCCTCTTCAAGCTCATCCTCGGCCTCTACCGGCCCCGGCAGGGCCAGGTCCGCGTCTTCGGCTGCGACCCGTCCCAGCTGGCAGCCCCTTTGCGGCGTCAGGTCTTCGGCTACGTTGAACAGCAGTTCCACGCCATCCGTGGCACCGTCGCCGACCAGCTCAGCCTCAAAGACGAACGGGTCACGAGGGACGCCATGGAAAAAGCCCTGCGCCTCGTCGGCCTGTGGGAAACATGCTGCGCCCTGCCTCAGGGCCTGGACACGCCCTTCCGTCCGGAACTCTTCTCCCGCGGCCAAAGCCAGCTCCTGTCCATCGCCCGGGCCATCGTCATGGACCCGCAAATCCTCTTGTTCGACGAAATCACGGCCAACCTCGATTCCCTCACGGAAACCCAGGTCCTCCAGGCCCTGCAGGCCGCGGCCCAGGACCGGACGGTCCTCTCCATCTCCCACCGCCTCTACGAAGCCCGCGGCGGACGCCGCGTCGTCATCGGAGAAACAGAATCGTAAGTCGTTCGTCGTAAATCGTTCATCGAAAAAAAAAAGAACCCCTCCACCGCGATGCGGTCCCTCTCCCCTTCACAGGAGAGGCTTTTGGCTCCCCTGTGAAGGGGAGCTGGCGCCGCAGGCGTCTGAGGGGTTCTTTTTAAAGAATCAAGCGGACCGCCTTATCAGGACGGCCCTTACGAGTCACTACTTTGCCGGCGCTTCGATGGGATCGTAATCAGCCGGTTTGTCCGTAATGGCTGCTTCGTCGATGGCCGCCGGGACCGGGTCGAAGCCCTGGCGGAAGAGGGCCTTGATGGCTGCGATATACGGCGGGACGATGGTGTCCATGAGGAGATAGCGCTTGCGGAAGAGGTTGCGCTTCTGCGACTTGATTTCGCCATATTTACGCCGCTTCTCTTCGATGGGCAGGCGGAAATACCATTTTTCCTTCGCATCGGGCCCGGCGCCTTCGCCAAGCCAGAAGTCGTTGAAATTCGTCTTCTTCGAGCGATTGCCGCGCAGCATGTGACTGTTGGTATAGAAGCCTTCGTCAGTGATAACGTACATATCGTGGATTCCCAGGGTCTGAACGAAGATACGCATCAAATAGAGGATGAAGTTCTTCGGCCGGTAGCCAAAGAGCTTCTTGGTCAGGACTTTCGTCGTTTCCAGGCCGTGCTTCGATCCCTGGATAGTGCCGATATACATGGACGGTGTCCCGTCGGCATTGTAGTCGAAGCGGAAATTGAAGTGATAGATCATCTGGCCTTCGTGATAGAGGTACAGCGACAGGAAGCCCTCCTTGCGCTGGCCCGTATCGAAGATGAGCCGTGCTTCCAAGGGCAGCGATTCATCGGGTGAGGTCCACAGGGTATAGCCTTTCCCCCAGTAGAGTTCGTGGATGACGTCGTCGGAAAAGAAGGTCCGCAAGATGGTGAAATGGTGTTTCAACGCATCCAGACGCTGGCGCATGGTCGAATCCTTGAACAAGAAGACGCGAGTCATGACTTCCTGGAAATCCGGGTCGTGCTGGTCGAAGAACCCCTTCATCGGTTCGTAATGGTCGAAGAAATCGTAAAGTTCTTCAAATAAGGCCCGGTTGGACACGGCACGGGCAAAAAAAACGACAGCCCGCTTGTTTTCCTGGAAATTCCGGGGACCGTATATGAGGCGCGATAAGTGCCAGAAATAGGAAATGCTGTGCATGAAATTCCTCCTATCAAGTACAAAGCTAATAGTACTATTATACGGGCAAGGCAAGCAGGCTGTCAATGTGGAGTTCGTGGCTAGTGGTTCGTGGCTATGGGCGAATCGCTATAATTTCCGTACGACGTTCGCCGGGACGTGGGCCAAGTCGCGGGTGCCCGTGATCATCATGGCATCCATGAGCTGGCGTTTGAGCGTATCCAGGAGGAGTTTGACCCCTTCCGCTCCTCCACCGACAGCCGCGACGGCAGCTGGCCGGCCGATGAGGACGGCGTCGGCGCCGAGGGCCAGCATCTTGAGGATGTCTTCACCGTGACGGACGCCGCCGTCGACGAAGATCGTGATCCGCCCTTTGACAGCAGCGGCGATGTCGGGCAGGACATCGGCAGTCCCGGCCATGCCGTCGAGGACGCGGCCGCCGTGGTTGCTGACGACGATGCCCTTAGCACCGGCTTCGGCACAGGCGACGGCTTCTTCTGCCGACATGACGCCTTTGACGATGAAGGGCAGTTTGATAGCCTGTACGACTTCGGCAATATCACTGGCACTCTTCGGCCCGACAGGCTGGCCAAAGATGCGCATGTTGATCAGCGTCGCCGCATCGATGTCGCTGGCCACGGCAAAGGCACCGGCGGCTTCGGCCTGATGGGCCTTCTCGATGATCTGGTCGTTGCTGCGGGGCTTGATGGTCGGAATGACGATGCCCGGCCGTTTCTGACAAGACGCGATTCCCGAAGCATACATGTAAGGCGCACCGCTGTCGCCGGTAAAGCAGAGGGTACCTGCTTCCAGGGCCGCCTGGGTGACAGCTTCGTCGTATTCCTGTTCCACTTCCGCCGGGTCGCCGTCGACTTTGGCATTGAGTACGATACCACCGACAGGCGCCAAGAGGACCGGCATGCTCAGCGTCTTGCCGAGGATCGTCACAGTCGTATCCGGGTCATCGACGCCGGACATGCTGCGCATGACCAGGCCGTATTCCTGGAGGGCTTCGACGTTACGCATGAAAGACCGGCCCGTGCGCAGGCCGCCGAATCCGGGAATCATGCCGATGCAGGCCTTGCCATTGCACTGGGGACAGACATGGCAGCCCTTCATTTTTTCACGAGCTTTGTTCCTTACTTCCTGTAAATCCATGAGAATCACTTCCTAAATGAAAATTTTATTGTCAGCACGGCCGTTGTAGGTCGTCTCTAACATCTTGACATGGGATAAAAAGGCCGGGTCATCGAAATACTTGGCCCCTTTGGGACAGTTGCGCACGCAGCGCTGGCACTTGATGCAGATGCCCGTGACGACCGACGGTTGATCCAGGTCGATGGACCCCATAGGGCACTGGCGGGCGCAGAGGCCGCAGGATACGCATTTTTCCAAATCCGTCTTGGGCTTAGCCTTGAGGAACTTGGCCGGCTGGCCGTCGACGCCCTTAGGAACGTAATACGGCGCCTGAGCATCGCCGTCGACGACGAGATGCGGTACCATGCCATCGGTCTGACGGATTTTCGATACGGCCAGATCCGTCAGGCGGACCATGAGGGCCAAATCGTCCTCATCGGGCCGATTGGGCGCCAGGGCGTCGGAAAAAGCGTGGGTCCCGACGAAAGCACCGGCCGCAACGGTGCGGAAGCCGTTGCCGTCGAGGGTCGCACAGAGTTCGGCCAGGGCGTTGTCGAAAGACCGGTTGCCATAAGTCACGACAGCCAGGGCCAGGGCCCCTTTGCCGATGAGTTTTTCCTGATACGTCGGCAAAATCTTATTGGGCAATTTCCCGGCATACGTCGGACCGCCGACGATGACCAGGTCGCCTGCCGAAAAAGTACGGACCCTTTCGCGTTCTTCCGGCAAATCCAGGGAAATGGCCCGGCACGATACCTGAAAGAGCCGCGCCGCTTCGGAAGCAGCCTGACAGACGAGGCGTTTCGTATTGCCTGTCGGGCTAAAATAGACAGCATACACGTGTTGGATGTTCATAAACAATCACCTCAATTACACAAAACCCGATACAGTATTCCTTGCCTTTATTATATACCCAAAAAGGACTGTCTCACAAAGTTTTTTTATGCTCCTGTGAAGTCCCCTGTTTGCTTTTATAGAAGTTTGCTGTTTGATGTGCCTTCCTCTTTTGTGTTAGAATACAGTATGATTTTGACAAATTTTTACAAAAAAATGAGGTGTCTTATGCAAAAGAAAATATATGCCGTGCGGCGTGGCCGTACGACGGGTCTGTTCCTGTCCTGGGCAGACTGTCAACAACAAGTGAATGGCTTCCCCGGCGCCCGCTTCAAGAGTTTCACCGACGCGACAGAGGCCTGGAAATGGCTCAACGGCGAAGAAACGGCGACGCCGAAGAAGGCAAGGGCTCCCCAAAAAAACCGGCCATCATCCAAAGCAGCTGTACCGTCTGCCCCGCTCCGTCCCGACGAGGAACAGGATTTCGTCATCTATACCGATGGCTCGTGCCTGCGCAATCCCGATGGGCCCGGCGGCTGGGCCGTCGTCGCCCGCAATGTCGCTACCGGCGAAGTGACGGAGCTGTCTGACGGCAATCCGTCGACGACGAATAACCGCATGGAACTCCTGGCAGCCATCATGGCCCTGCGCTTCGCGCCGGAAGGGACGAAAGTCGCCTTGTACACCGACAGCCAGTACCTCAAGAACGGCATCACCAAATGGGTCGCCGGCTGGAAGCGCCGGGGCTGGAAAAAAGCCGACGGCCAGCCCGTCCTTAACCAGGGCTACTGGGTCGAACTGGACAAACTCTACAACTCTCACGACGTTACCTTCCACTGGGTCAAAGGCCACGTCGGCGTCGAACTCAACGAACGCTGCGACCAGCTGGCCAAAGCCCAGGCTGTGAAATATAAATAAGTGGTTAGTGGTTCGTTTTTACTGTAGGAGTCGCCACGTGGGCGACCCGCTTGGGTATTTGGGACGCGCTCTCCGAGCTGGAAAATAGCTCATATGCTGGGACGGGCTTGCCACGTGCAAGCCCCTACAGGTTTAAAATGTCGGCTACGAGCTGGTCTACTTCTTCTTGTTTCGTGCTCCACGAGGTGCAGAAGCGGACGCAGACGTGATCGTCGTCGACGGGGCCTTCGGCTTCAAAGACGTATTTTTGTCCCAGCTTCCGGGCCTGTTCCTGGCTGAGGATGACGAACTGCTGATTCGTCGGGCTGACGACGAGTTCTTCTATCCCCTTCTGGCGGAAGGCGTCGCGGATCTGCATGGCGTATTCGTCGGCCCGCTTGGTAATGGCAAAGTATGTCCCGTCATGGAGCAGCGTATAGAATTGGAGCCCTAGGATCCAGCCCTTGGCCAGGACGGCGCCGAACTGTTTCATGTGAGCCTTGAAGCGGCGGCCCATATCGGGCTGGGTCAGGACGACGGCTTCGCCGAAGAAAGCGCCGCACTTCGTACCGCCGATATAGAAGGCATCGGTCAGGCGTCCAAAATCAGCCAGGGTCAGGTCATTTTCGGCCGCACCCAAACCATAGCCCATACGGGCACCATCGACGAAGAGATACATGTGATACTTGCGGCAGACTGCGGAAATAGCCGTCAATTCCGCTTTCGTATAGAGCGTACCGTATTCCGTCGTAAAAGAAAGATAGACCAGCGACGGCCGCGTCAAGTATTCGGCTTCGCCGGAATTATAATAAGCTTGCACTTCCCCTTCGATCTGTTCAGCTGTAATCTTGCCATCATGATGGGGCAAGGCGACGATCTTGTGACCGGCGTTTTCGATGGATGCACATTCGTGACAGTTGATATGCCCCGTATCGGCACAGATGACGCTGTCACAGGAACCGAGGAGGGCTGAAATGGTGACGAAATTGGCCTGCGTCGCTCCCGGGAAAAAGTAGACCTTCCCCTGCGGGCACCGGGACAATTCCAAAATCATTTTCTCTGCCTTATCACACCAGTCATCGACACCGTAACCGCCATACTGCGTATCGTTCGTCTGGGCCAAGGCCTGCAAAATACTGGCATGTGCACCATGATTATAGTCATTGTTAAAACGTATCATTTTATCCTGTCTCCTTACTATATACCTTAATTTTCTTCAACTTCTGCTAATTTTTGCTGCAACGTTTTCCCAAGCTGCCCAAAAGCAGGAATAAATTTATTTTAACAGAATCGCATAAGGTTGTACAATGAAAATAGGCTGTCGCCCATGCGACAGCCTATTCTACAAACTATAAAGCGATGACGTCCAAATCATCTGGGATATACAGTTTTCCCTGATAATACCGGCATCCTTCGGCATTGTAACGCTGGCGGCGATGGGCCAGGTCCTTATCTTCCGTATGATAGAGGATCAGGTTCTGTACGCCCAGGCGGGCCGCCGTCTCACAGGCGTCTTTGACGGTAGAATGGTGTTTTTCATAGGGATGGAAGATATCCGCTTCGGCGTCGAGGCAGAAAGCTTCGTGAAGGAGCCATTTACTGTCACGGACATAGACTTCTTCCCAGGGCTGGTACGGTTCATCGCCACAGCAGGTCAGTCTGCCATCGGCAAGTGCCAGGGAAAAGCCGAACTGTTTGGCCTTCGTCGAGTGGATATCGAAAAAGGTCACATCGTGGCCTATGAGCTGGCGCGTTTCCCCGTCGGCCACCGTGACGAGATGCAGGCGGTCATCGAGGAAGGCACTATCTTTCGAGGACAGCAGATTCTTTCCCATCGTGCGCAGCAAGGAAATGACTTCTTCGTGGCCGTAGATGACGGCTTCGCCATCATAAGTCCTGCGCCGCCAGGACTGACACATCATGCGCATGAGCCAGAGGATGCCCAGAAGATGGTCCATGTGTTTATGCGTGACGAAGACGGTCCGCATATCCTGCCAGCGCAACTGGGCCTTTTCCAGCTGCTGCAGGAGGCCGTTCCCGCCATCGCCATCGACGAGCAGGTACTGGCCACCTCCATCGAGGACAAAACAAGTATTATAACAATGGGTCACCGTCGCGTTCCCCGTCCCTAATATCGTCAGATTCATGACCAGACCTCCCCAATAGCTTATCGCGCGTTGGCTTCGCCGCGGAAGATGGTGCCGCGGCTGGCGTCTACGGTGACGATTTCGCCGTTTTCCAGGGTGTCTACGGCATGAGCTGCGCTGACGACGGTTGGGATGCCCAAGGTGATGGCGACGATGGCTGATTCACTGGTCAGGCCGACTTCTTCGGAGACGATGGCGCTGGCCCGTTTCATATAATCGACGAAATCAGCGCGGGCCGAACGGAGGACGAGGATGCATCCGTCGCTGAAGTTCTTTTCCAGGTCTTCTTTCGATTGAGCGACACAGACTTTGCCGATGGCCGAATTACGGCCGATACCGGTACCGCGGAGGAGGACGTCACCGACGACCTGGACGCGGATCATGTTGGTCGAACCGGCTTTGGCAACGGGGACACCGGCCGTGAGGACGACGAGGTCACCGGCTTTGATGAGGTCGTTGTCGAGGGCTGCGAAGATAGCGTTATCGACGACGGCGTCAGTGTCGTTCGCTTCTTTACCCGTGACGGCCTGGACGCCCCAGTTGAGCTGCAAGCGGCGGACGATGGCTTCGTGCGGCGATACGGCCACAATCGGGCAGGCCGGGCGGAATTTAGAAATCATCTGCGCTGTGCCGCCGCGTTCCGTCGAAGCGATGATAGCCGCAGCGTGGAGGTCTTTGGCAATCTTGACGACGGCTTTGCCGATGGATTCGGTCGTCGTCGTCGATTCGGCGTCGACATCTTCATAGGACTTCGGCGTGAAGTTGCTTTCGTAAAGGTAGCGACGCGGGCCATGGTTTCAACGGCTTCTACCGGATAGAGGCCGCCAGCCGTTTCGCCGCTGAGCATGATGGCATCGGTGCCGTCGAGGATGGCGTTGGCAACGTCGCTCGTTTCAGCACGGGTCGGACGCGGATTGTTGCACATGGATTCCAGCATCTGCGTAGCCGTAATGACCGGTTTGCCCGCAGCCTGGCATTTATGGATGAGGACTTTCTGGAGCATCGGTACTTCTTCCGCCGGGACTTCGACGCCGAGGTCACCACGGGCGACCATGATGCCGTCGCTCATCTTGATGATATCGTCGATGTTGTTGACTGCAGCCTGACATTCGATTTTAGAGATAATCTTCATGTGGCTGTCGTGTTTTTCCAAAATCTTGCGAATCGTCAGGACATCTTTGCCGCGCTGGATGAAAGAAGCGGCAATCCAGTCCATATTCATGCGGCAGCCAAATTCGATGTCGGCGGCATCGGTTTCAGAAACGGCCGGCAGGTTGATGGCGATGCCCGGTACGGCAACGCGCTTGCGGTCGCTCATCTTGCCGCTGTTGAGGATCTTCGTATGGATATCTTCGCCTTCGACGCTGACAACTTCCAAGTTGACCAGGCCGTCCGACAAGAGGATGTGGTCGCCGGCTTTGACGTCCTGCGGCAGTTCTTTATAGTTCATGGAGGCAATCGTTTCGTCGCCTTCGATGTCACGGGCCGTCAAGGTGAAGTCCTTGCCGGCTTCCATCATGATCGAGCCATTCTTAAATTTGCCCAAACGGATTTCCGGGCCTTTCGTGTCCAGGAGCAGTGCCACAGGGATACCCAGTTTCTGGGAGGCAGCGCGGACCATGTCGATGCGCTGTTTATGTTCTTCATGAGAACCATGGGAGAAATTAAAGCGGGCAACGTTCATGCCGGCTTTAATCATCTTTTCGATAATTTCCGGGGTATTGGAACTGGGGCCTAAGGTGCAGACGATCTTTGTTTTTTTCAGCATATCTATTCTCCTTGCTTCTATTTAATGAGATGATTTTCGTTCAGCTGACGGCGCGGATGAGGTTGAAGACCTGCTGAGCCGTGTTAGTCATATTGCGCAGCGCCGTTTCTTTGTTCATGGCTTCTTCCAGCGGCATGGCTTTATCGACGATAGAAAAGAAGGCGTCGATGCCCTGCTGATTACATTCGGCGGCATCGGCCGTCGTGCAGCCGGCCAGGGCGATGACTTTGGCGCCGTACTGTTTAGCCAGTTTCGCTACGCCAATCGGGGCTTTGCCCATAGCCGTCTGGGCATCGAGGCGGCCTTCACCGGTGATGACGTAATCGGCATCTTTAACGGCTTCTGCCAGACGGATGGAATCGAGGACGATCTGGATGCCTGAACGCAGCCGGCCATGCAGGTATGCCAGGAAAGCGAATCCCATACCGCCAGCTGCACCGGCACCGGCTGTCTGACTGAAGTCATGACCGGTATACGTCCGGGTGACGGCGGCAAAAGACCGGCTGGCATCGTCCAAGACTTTGACATCCTGCGGCGACGCGCCTTTCTGGGGCCCGAAGATATAGGCAGCACCCCAATTCCCGAATAACGGATTGGTCACATCGCAGGCAACATCGAAGGTGCAGTCTTTCAGGGCTGGCAGGACCTGGGAATCATCGACAGAAGCGATGCGCCCTACTTCCTGCCCGCCTAAACCAATGGGCTTGCCTTGAGCATCGCGGAAAATATACCCCAGAGCCTGGAGCATGCCGACGCCGCAGTCACTGGTCGAGCTGCCGCCCAGGCCGATGATGAAATGGCGGATCCCCGCTTCTATAGCCTGCGCCATGACCTGGCCGACGCCATATGTCGTCGTATGCAGGGGATTGCGCTGTTCGGATGGAACCAGTCCCAATCCGGCAGCCCCAGCCATTTCAATGACGGCCGCTTCCATCCCCGGCAGATAGCCATAAGGACAGGAAACGGCTTCACCTAAAGGCCCCTGGACGCCGACATAGCGGAGCTCACCATCCAGCCCATCGACGAGGGCCTCGACCGTCCCTTCCCCACCGTCGGCCAAGGGTTTGACAATGACCTGGACAGGATGGCCGCCATAGGCCTTGCGGACGCCGGCTTCGATGGCCCGGCCGGCTTCGACGGAAGTCAGGCTATTTTTCAAGGAATCAATGGCTACAACGACTTTCATGATAATCTCTCCTCTATTTGCGAACTCATAAAGCTGTGTTTCTCTATGCCTATAGTGTAACAAAAGAAGCCCTCTCTTCCTATGTTATAAAACACAATAAATCATCATTATTTTTATTTCATAAACCAAGGAAGAGTGGCAATATATAGAGATACGGCATCGCAAAATATCCTCGGATCGAGGCCGGTCTTCCCGGCAATCCGCTTTAGCCGGTATTGCAGCGTATTCTTATGGATGCAGAGGATCCGAGCTGTTTCCTGGATGGACAAGTTCTGCTGATAATAGCTTTGGAGCAAATGGATGTCGCTGTCCGTCAAATGCTGGCAAATATCCCGGCAGTAACGGCGGCGCACGGCCCCGTCCAGACTTTGCAGTAAAAAGGCCAATTTCATATCATCCGCATGAACGCAGAAGACCTGCCGGTCTGCCGCTGCCTGCAAGGCCATTTTGGCAAAACGGTACGATTCGTAGATCCGGTGGAACGGCTCTTCGGTCCCGATTCCCGCCGAAACGCCTGGATAGAACCATTCTTTCCATCGTGGCAGCTTCCTGGCCCAGTCCGAATAGACCTGACAAGGAACGAGGATGACGAAGATATCGGGGTAGATATACGTATATAAGGTCATCCCCAGCTTTTGACAGGTTTCAGACAGCTGCTGACGGAAATCCCCGGCCTGGCGGGTTCCCTTATGCCATCGGAAAACGGCAGCAATATACTGGCTGCCTGCCAATTCTGGCTGTTCTTCGGCCAGCTGTTGCACCATATCTTCATCATGGTAGATCAAGGCCATGACTTGACGGCTGCGATGTTCTTCTTCACTGAACGCCTCTTGGCTCAAGCGATATTCCTGGAGGAAGACTTCACAGATTTTCGTCAGCAAGAAACCGTATTGGCCGACGACAGCCGGTTCCCCGGTAATCCCGACAACCCCCAGGACTTGTCGGCCCATGACGATAGGATAATTGACGCCTTGGCTGACCCCCTCTTCAGGGCAGTCTTCCTGAACGGTCTGGACCCGTCCCGTCCGGGCGGCGACATGGCCGGCCTTGTGGTAGGTGCCAATACGGGCGCTGTCAGTGCTGGCCATGATACGCCCCTGACAGTCGATGAAATTGACGTTCCAGCCGACGACGGCCTTGGCCGAATCGACGATCTGCTGAGCTAATTCATCGGTGATGCGTACCTTCACTTAAAATCATCCTCTCTAGTAAGAATCATGATAACGCCACGTCCAGGGCCATCATCAACGTGAATCCCAGAGCAAAGGACAGGACGCCAATATCGGAGTGTTCGCCAGCCGACATTTCCGGGATTAGTTCTTCGACGACGACATAGCACATGGCTCCGGCTGCCAGGCTGAGGAGGTACGGCAGGATGGGTACGATGAAGGCCGTCAGGGCAATGGTCACGGCCGCCCCGAGGGGTTCGACGATGCCCGATAAGAGGCCGCCGAGAAAGGCCTTGTGTTTGCCGACACCAGCCGCTTTGAGGGGCATGGAGATGATGGCCCCTTCCGGCAGGTTCTGCAAGGCGATGCCCAAGGACAAGGCAAAGGCCCCGGCCGCACTGATTCCCGTCTGACCAGCCAGGAGTCCGGCATAGACTACACCGACGGCCATGCCTTCGGGGATGTTATGAAGCGTCACGGCCAGGACGAGCATCGTCGTTCGCTGCAAATGGCTGTGCGGCCCTTCGGCCTTCTCACTGTACATGTGCAGATGCGGCACCAGCCGGTCCAGGGCCAGGAGCAGGAAGATGCCCAGCCAGAACCCGGCCACGGCCGGCACGAAGGCGAATTTCCCTAACGGCGCCGATTCTTCCATAGCCGGGATCAAGAGGCTCCAAATGGATGCGGCAATCATGACGCCCGACGCAAACCCCGTCAGCCCCCGCTGGACCTGGCGGTCCAATTCCTGTTTCATAGCATAGACACAGGCCGCCCCTAGTGACGTCCCAACAAAGGGGATGAGGATCCCCATGACAGTATTTTCCATAATAACTTTCCCTCCCTGTATCTCATTTGATTATATTTGATACTCAATATCGTAATAATTTCATTATACACGAAAAGAGGCCGTCGTACAAAGACAGCCTCTTTTTTTCTACAAACGATGAACGCTTTAAGTTACAAACTTTCTTCCAGCGCACTTTCGCCGCTGATTTTCCCGGGCAGGACCAGGGACAGGGCCAGGCAGACCAGGGATGGTACGAGCCAGCCCAGGCCGCTGTCGCCTAAGGGCAGGCCCTGGATGAGGACAGCCGCTCCGTCGAGATGGAAGAACTGGGCGGCAATGTCGATGGCCGATACGATGCCGGCAGCGGCGACGGTGCAGCGCATGCCCAGTTTCGACAGGCTGACGAATTTATTGACAATGGTCAGCATGACGACGACAATGGCCATGGGATAGACGAACAGCAAAAGGGGCAGCGTGACCTGGATGATCTGGTTCAAGCCGAGATTGGCCAGGAGCAGGCTGATGACGCTGATGACGGTGACGTATTTCTTATACGACAGGACCGGAAATTCTTCGGCGAAGAACGTCGAAACAGCGGCGATGAGGCCGACTGTCGTCGTAAAGCAGGTCAGCGTGACCATGACGGCCAGGAAGGCCATGCCGACAGTCCCGAAAATCTGGAACGACGTCTGAGACAAGACATAGGCGCCGAGATTGATCGTAGCATCTTCATAGACCGACTGGGGGATGGGAAAATGATTACCCAGCAGGGCCAGGCCCAGATAAAGTCCGCCCATGAGGACGGCTACGGCAGCCCCGGCCATCCAGACACTGGCGATATGTTCCTTTTCTGAGGTAAAATGAATCCGCTTCATAGCCCCCAGGGCGATGATGCAGAAAGCAAAGGACGCCAGCGTATCGACCGTATTATAGCCTTCAATGAAACCGTTGCCGAAGGCCGAAGCAGCATATTTCCCCATAGGCGCAGCTGTCGACGGCGTCGTATAGGCCACCATGCCGACGATGATGAGCAGGACGATCATGATAGCAAAAATCGGGGTCAATACCTTACCGACGCGGTCGAGGAGCTTCGACGGCGTAATCGACAGCCACCAGGCGCAGACGAAATAAAGAGTCGTGAAAATAGCCAGCGGCAGCATGCCGTCGCCGGTAATGGGCAGGATGCCGATAGAAAAGGACGTCGCCGCCGTCCGCGGGATAGCCATGAGCGGCCCGATGGCCAGATACATGAGCGTCAGGATGATGAGCGAAAAGAGGGGCGAAATCTTATGATTCATTTCCGCCCGGAAACCGCCTGGGTTGAAGGTCCCCATGATGACGGCGATGACAGGCATGCCGATGCCGGACAAGAGAAATCCCAGAATCGCCGGCGTAAACTGCCCTCCCGCCTGGAACCCCAGCGACGGCGGGAAAATCAGGTTCCCGGCCCCGAAAAACATGCCGAACAACAATAGTCCGACTTGTGCACCATTTTTCAACATAAACAGATAACACTTCCTTTACAATTTTAATTCATACATGTAAATCTTTATTTATACATTGTAAAGTTTTAAGTGTCTTCTGTCAATCCAAAAAGTTAAACGATTATTTTATGATAACTTTGGCCACTGCCTGAGCAACGAGATTTTCCCCATCCGGTTCATCTTGGCGCATGTTGAGGTACATGCAGGGTAAGGCACGGGCGTCAAAGACTGTTTAGACAAGGTCTTCCCTTCTCCTTTGGCCAAAGACAAGGCTGGCATCGAAAACAAGGCGGCTCCTACGGCAGTGCCGGCAGCCATCTTCAAGAATGTACGTCGCGAAAATGCATGGATGTCTCCTGGCACTGCCTATGATCGTCCTTTTGGAAATGAGCCGCCTCATCATCCGCTATGGCCTGCACCGTTGAGAAAGATCGTTACCAACCTAAAAGTGAAGTGATGGTACCGACCAGCCAGGAAGTCACGGAAAAACCAGGTTCAATCGGTTCCGCCTTCATATCCACACGACCTACGGGCTGACCGTCATAATTGACGATGATATGACCGACGATGCCAGCCTGTGTTTCCTTGGCCGAAATGACATTCGGCAAATCATACGTCAAGCTGTAATGCGACGCATCTTCGCCATGAATCAAGGGATAACGGATATCCTGGACAGCCTTGACTTCGGTACGACACGTCGTGCCGTCTTTGACCCAAATCGTGTGTTTCGTTTCATCCGCTTTTGGCCCTTCGGCAGTCTTTACATGGGAAAAGCCATAATCCAGCAACGTTCTGGCATCGGTAAAGCGCCCTCCTTCGGTAGGTGAAGCCATGAGGACGACGAGAAGATCCGTACCATCGCGCTCTGCTTCTGCTGCAAGACAACCGCCGGATTCGCCAGTCCACCCGGTCTTTACCCCGATGGCCCCCGGATAGGATCCTAATAAGGCATTCGTATTTTCTGCCCGTAAATGCTTGCCTGCCGGAGACAGCCAATGGACGTCGGCTGTCTTGCGGGCTACCATATTACGAAACGTTTTGTTTTCCATGGCATAACGGGCTAATATCATCATATCCCGTGCCGTCGAATAATGCGTCGGCACAGTGAGCCCATTAGGATTTTCGAAGTGCGTATGCTTCATCCCTAAGACAGCTGCCCGTTCATTCATCCGTTTAGCAAAAGCCGGTACACTGCCGTCTACGCGGTCAGCCAGTGCCACAGCCGCTCCGTTATCAGAAACTAAGAGCATACCGCCTACTAATTCATCGCGCGTAAAGACATCGCCTTGGGAAAATCCAAGAGGACAGTCTTCTGTATTAGCTGCATCGTCCAGAATAGAAATCTGTGTCTCAGGCTGCAGCTTTTCCAAGGCTAATACAGCAGTCATCATTTTCGTCATACTCGCCGGATACTTCAAGACATCGGCATCTTTTTCCAGAATTACCCGACCTGTCGATGCCTCAACGAGAATATACGACTGAGCCAGTACAGCCGGACTCTCTGCCGCAGCGGTCCCTGAAAATGATATGATACTCAGCAAGCAGAAACACATACTTCCTGCCAGCCATTGCTTTATGCTCTCCATGAAATACCTCCTAAATTTTCTCTCAAACATCTGCCTCTTTTATGATATACTGATGAAGTACGTCATTCTGACGAATCCACCTAAAAGAGGCATTGATATATGGAAAAGAATTTCGACATTAATCAGCAGGGATACAGCATCCGCTGCAAGCTGCTCATCAATGACAATGATAAACAGACACGCACTTTCGACAACGTCGTCATCGTCACCCACGGATTCGGCAGCCACAAAGACACGGCCGGAACCGTCCATTTTGCGGAACACTTGACGAGCAAATACAAGAACTACGCCGTCATCGCCTTTGACTGGCCCTGCCACGGTGCCGACGCCCGCAAGAAACTGTCCATCCCGGAATGTATGACCTATCTGACGCTGGTCGTCGATTATGCTAAGACCGAGCTCCAGGCCCAAAATATATACAACTATTCGACGAGTTTCGGCGCTTACATCACGCTGCGCTACCTCATCGAACGGGGCAATCCTTTCAAAAAAATCGCCCTGCGCAGCCCTGGTGTCAACATGTATGAAAGCATGAGCAACCACGTCTCCGACGAAGGCTTTGCCAAGCTGAAAAAGGGCAAGGAAATCCAGGTTGGCTTCGACCGCAAGATGAAGATCGACCAGGCTTTCATGGATGACCTCAAGAGTTTCAACGTCCGCGACCACGAATATTTCGATTTTGCCGACGACATCCTCATCCTCCACGGCACGAAGGACGAAATGATTCCTATCGACCTGGTCCAGGACTTCGCCGAAAACAACGTCATCGAGTTCGTCCCCGTCGAAGGGGCCAACCATCCCTTCCAGAACCCGAACCACATGGCCCTGGCCATCCACCAGATCATCGAATTTTTCCATAAAGGAGATTAAAATGACAACGGGAGAGTGTTCCATGGAAAATGTTGCCCATTATGTCACCCATCACATCGATGAAGCTATCGAAAAAGGCTGGATTCAGCTCTATTTCCAGCCCATCATCCGCAGCCTGTCCCACACGACGTGCGCCTTTGAAGCCCTGGCCCGCTGGCAGGATCCGGTCCGGGGCCTGCTCACGCCAGGAGATTTCATCCCGGTCCTGGAAGAAAGCCGGCAGATCCACAAACTCGATCTGTATATTTTCAAGCTCCTCTGCCAGAACTATCATCCCCGGGCCGACCAGGGCCTGCCCATGGTCCCAGTGTCCTTCAACTTGTCCCGGCTGGATTTCATCACCTGCGACATCTTCACAGAAATCGAAAAGCTGACCCAGGCCTATCAGCTCCCGCCGTCGCAGCTCCGCATCGAAATCACAGAAAGTGTCTTCATTAAAGACATCGAAACAGTCAACCAGACGCTGAATAAGTTCCGCGCTGCGGGCTACCAGATCTGGATGGACGACTTTGGCAGCGGCTATTCGTCGCTCAACGTCCTCAAGGACTACGAGTTCGACACCATCAAGCTGGACATGGCCTTCCTGTCGAATTTTACCGACCGTTCTAAGGAAATCGTGAAATCCGTCGTCGATATGGCCAAGCACCTGGGCATCCATATCTTGACGGAAGGCGTCGAAACACTGGAACAATACACCTTTCTGCGCAATATCGGCTGCGAAATGCTGCAAGGCTTCTTATTCAGCAAGCCCCTGCCCTATATCCAGGCCATCGAGTACATCGAAGAGCTGGGCCTGACCCATGAAACGCCGGAAATGCGCCGTTATTACAGTGCCGCCGGCAGCCTCGATTTCCTTACGGACCGGCCCATGGCCCTGGTCGAATACGAAGCTATCAGCCATCACGTCCGCTTTCTCTTCGCCAACCAGCCATACCGTCAATCCCTGGCCTCAAAGGGCATTTACAGCCTGGAACAGTGCGAATACAACCTGAATACGCAGGACAGCCCGATTATCCACATCATTTCCGATTTCATCAAAAAAGTAATCGCTTCCGACGAACAGGAATCGATGACGTATATTAAGGGCGGCATGTTCATGTGGCTGAGAATCAAGAAAATCGCCCAGCAAGGCCCTTATTATCTCGGCTGCTGCACGCTCCAGAACATCACGACGACGACAGATGAACTGGAACAAGTCAAGCTGACGGGCCTGAAAGAAAAGATTTATGACTTGTACGATACGGTGACCATGCTCGATATCCAAACCAGGCAGGCCCAATCCCTCACTTTCTGGCGCAGGGACCCGGATTTCCTGCCCGGCCATGAATATGGCTTTGAACAGGCCCAGCATCATTATACGGAAAAGTATATCGCCCCAGAAGACCGGGACCGTTTCTACCATTTCAGCAACTACGCGACCCTGGAAAACCGCTGCCAGGCTGCGCCCCAGCATACCTTGACCGACTATTTCCGGACCCTGACCGAAACGGGCAGCTATCAGTGGCACGCCCATTACCTGATCCTTTTGCCCGAAAGCCAGGGTCACCATTACCTCCATATCGCCAGTTCCTGCCGCGGCGCCGATGCCAAGCGGGTCCAGCGGCTGATTCAGGTCTATAAAGAGTACTTTGAAAAGAAATAAGCCTCAGAATGACCCGCCACCACCGCCGCCATCATCATCGCTATAATCATCCGCACTGTCGAAATCGGGCAGGTCGTCGTCGACGGGACGGGCCTTGGCGATATGCTGGACGGTCATGAAGACGAAGGTGTCCCGGCTGTCGGTCAGATGGAAGCTGCCGGCGTCGACATAAGCATCGGCAGCCGCTTCTTTATGGACATTGCTCATCTTGCCGATGAGATAAGCCCGAAAGGCCACGCCGCAACCGACAGCCAGGACGAGAGCCACGACCAGGGCCAAGGGGCTGAAGGCATCGGCCGGGTCATAGGCCTTGCCCTTTTCCTGATAATAAGCCAATAATTTCGCCGACGACTGGCCATAGGCTACAAAGGCTTTGGCATAATGGCCGTCTTTCAACGGCGGCAGAAAGGCATCCTTGAGATAAGGGATGCCTTTTTTGTTGCTGATTCTCTCCTTCATGGCCTTGTCCGTCGCGACATACCAGTCATGGCGGTCCATGGCCAGGAGCAGGACCATATTGCCGTTCTTCCCATCCCGATAGTCCCAGTCCAGGAGCTGCTTGGCATAGGTACCGGCTTTGGTCCCCTTCGTCGAGGCGACGGTGACCACGGCGATGCGTACATCGTAGCGCTGTTCCACGTCCTGCAAAGCCGCCGATACTTCGGCCTGTTCGGCCGGCGTAAGCAAATGGGCCCCGTCGGACAGACTCGGTGCGGCCGCGGCAGCACCAGCCGTCGTCAGGACCACGATGGCCACCACCAGGATTGTCTCTTTCAACCATTTCCACATCGTACTCGCTCCCCTCATAACAAGCCGCTCCCGATCATGACGAATTTCGCCAGGAAATACAGGACCGGCACCAGGACAACGGCCAGGGCCGCGCCGTATTCATAGGACTTGGCCTTGTCATAGGGCAGGGAGCCGGCCATCTTGCCGGTCTGGCCATTCATCATGAAGGTATAGGGCTTGCCGTCATAGCGCGTCGTCAAAATCCACACCGGTGCCATGGCGTATTCCACGGTCCCTTCGTCTTTATGGACGACGCCGTCTTCGAAAGTCCGCCGCTGATGATTGTCCACCGTCTCTTCCAGGATAGCAAAGGCACTCTGCGACAGCCTTTCATCGGCCCTGGGCACGGCCGCTTCGGCGTCGATGTCATATTTGTCGGCCAGATAGCCGGCAAAATAGGCCGGACTGAAAGGGACCATTTCGCTGTAGTCAAAGGGCTCGATGCTTTCCATATAGGTGTCATCCATTTTCTGGCTGCCGTCGACAGGGATGCGGTGGAAAGCCAGGGTCCCCGTCCGGTCGCAGTGGTAGATGCTGGTCTCGATGAGCGTTTCGTCAGGCGTCTCGAAGACGGCATCGTCTTCAACCCGGAAAGCCGCCGTCGCCGTGACCTGGGCATGGAACAGCCAGAACGGGACGTACATGGGCTGGATGGCTTCGACGCGGTTGTTGGCCGTAAAGGCCCTGGGCAGAAGCCAGCGCCCCTGGTAAAACTGTTTCAGCGCCGCCACGGCTTCTTCTTTGGTCTTCTTGAAGGGGATGACGTAGTCGGGCTTGAGCATCCCGGAAAAGCGGCTGGGAATGAGCGTCGGGTTGCCACAGTAACAACATTCCGTGGCCATGGTATTCTCGTCGCAGACGATTTCAGCACCGCACGATGAACAGGTATAGGTCTGTAAATGAGCCGCTTCGTCATCGCTCCAGGCCTGACCGGCTCCGTCGGTCTTCCAGCGGACCTTGCGGGCCGCATCAGCTGCAGCGGCCCGCGCTTCCTTCTGGGCATAGAGCGCTTCCAGTGTCGGGACGTCGAATTTCGTATCGCAATAGTCACAAGTGACGGTCTTGTCTTTCGGCTTGAATTGCAGCGGTGCGCCGCAGTTCGGGCATTGATAGCTGACCGAGGTATCCGCCATGGCCCTCACCTTACCTTTCCGGCTTCTTCGTACCGCAGTTCATGCAGAAATTCCCCGTATTGACGGTCCCGCAGGACGGGCAGGTCCAGGAAGCCGGTACCTGAGGCCGCGGTGCGCCGCAGTTGCTGCAGAAAATCCCCGTGTTCCCGGCCTGGCCGCATTTCGGGCAGGTCCAGGCAGCGGCAGCCTGCGGTTTAGGCTGTCCGCAGGCCGTGCAGAAGTTCCCCGTATTGCCAGCCTGACCGCAAGAACAGGTCCAGCTGCCCGGTGCCTGGGCAGACTGCGCAGGCCTTGGCGAAGGCGTCTGAGCTGCCTGGCGGGCTGCCAGTTCCTGAGCCAGACCGGCGCCGGCCTGATTGGCCATATTCATGCCCATATAGCCCATGGCTGCGCCCATACCGCCTTCATTGGCAGCGGCAGCGCGCATGGAATCGGCCGTCGCGTCGACCAGGGTCCCCAGGCCGATATCCGGTCGGGACATAGTCAAGCCCATCTGGACTTTCTGGATCTTTTCTTCGTCTTCTTCATTGGCCTTGACGCTGTTGATACCGATGGATACGATTTCGATTCCCCGTAAATCGCGCCATTTCGGCGACAAGACGTCGTTCAGGGCCTGGGCCAGCTCCGGTGTATGACCGGGCAGCTGGGAATAGTCGATGCGCAGGGCCGAGACCCTGGCGAAAGCCGGCTGCAGAGCCGTCAGGAGTTCCGACTTGAGCTGGCTGTCGAGACGGCTCCGTTCGTAGACGTCGCCTTCATTGCCGGCAACGTTCGTATAAAATAAGACCGGATTGACGATGCGGTAACTGTATTCGCCGAAGCAGCGCAAGCGCATGAGCAATGCCAGGCCCGTCGTATCATCGTAGGATTTGAAAGGCACCTCGCTGGGCGTGCCGTACTTATTGCCGACGATTTCCTTGAGGTTGATGTAATAGACGCGCTGGTCCTTGCCCGTATCGCCGCCGAAGGCAAAGCGTTCCTTCATCTGGCGGACGAGCAGGCGGAAGGACTCGCCCAGGTCGCCGGCATAGTCGCCATCGAAAATGGACGCTTCCGTCGACGCATCATATGTATATTCGCCCGGTTCGGCGCAGACTTCGACGACTTTCCCCGATTCGACGATGAGCATACATTGGCCGTTGTTGACAGCAATCCGTGAACCATTGGAAATGATATTGTCTTCGCCATCCGTATTGCCGCTTCGGCCATGGCGGCTGGTCTGCTTCCGACCTTTGGCCATCAAGATATTTTCATTCAAGCTGTCACAGTAAAAAAACTCTTTCCACTGGTCGGCCAGGACGCCGCCGACAGCTCCGACAGCTGCTTTAATCAAACCCATGAAGAATCCCTCCTATAATGATATGATGTCTATTTTTCGCCTTTTCGCTGCCAGCGGCGGCTGCCAAAGAGGCCCGCTGCCAGCAGACAGACCATGATACCGGCCACGATGAGGCCGTGCGGATTGAAGTAGATGAGGTCGTAGCCCAGCCAGACTTCCATGCAGACGGCCAGGAACTTGCCGGTCATCGTCGCTGCCGCATGTTCACCGAAGCGGACACGACTCAAAGCGCAGAGGGCGGTGACGACGAAATTCGGCGAATATGGGATGGCCCGGAAGAAAAAGATGAGCCGGAAATCAATCTTGCGGTTCAGCTTCGACAGCCAGCGGCTCTTGTCGACCAGGGCCTGTGCCTTGTGGCGGAAGACATAGCGCATGATGACGAAGGCCAGGATATTGCCCAGGACCTGGCCGGCCCAGGAAATGACGATGCCCGGCAGCAAGCCGAACAAGATGCCATTGACCGTGACGAACTGGACCGACGGCAGGCCGGTCATATTGGTCAGGACGATGAGCAAGATCATGAGGACCACGGCGATACTGCCAAAAGAAGAAATATACGACGTCAGCCCCGGTATATCATGGCTCACCGTCAGCTGCCATAACGTACTGTAAAACGAGGGAATGGCCCAGTGAATCGCAAAAAACAAGGCCACAATCAGCCCCAGCGTCAAAAGCTTCATCAAATTCGCAATCATCGATCGATTCATATGATGATACCGTCCAAGTGGTCACATTCATGCTGGATGATCTGGGCTGTCCAGCCGGTGAAGGTCTGGCGGTGTTTGCGGAAGCGGCGGTCCTGGTAGAAGACCTGTATCTTCCGATACCGCGTCGTCTTCCGCGTGCCGACCAGGGACAGGCAGCCTTCTTCTGCCGGGAAGGGGTCGGTCTTCTTTTCGATGACCGGGTTGATGAGGATTTCGTCGCCCCGGTCCGTATGAACGACGATGATGCGCTTCAAAGAGCCGATCATATTGGCCGCCATACCGACACAGGTCCTGCGGTTGGCTTTCAGCGTGTCGAGCAAATCCTGGACGACGGGCAAATCCTCTTTTGTCGCCGCTTCGGATTTTCGTCCTAAGAAAATAACGTCATGTACAATATCGCGAATCATAGTTTCTTCCTCTCCCAAAAAGATAAGGCCAACAAAGCCAATACTTACCTATACGTAAGGACCTGACCTAAAAGTACCTTCTTCCGTAAATGAGAAACTTTCTTTATAATAAAAGTATCATTCAAGGAGGTCCTTTACTATGAACAAAAAATCAATCATCTTAGGTCTGACCCTGGCCCTCGTCGGCTGCCTGCCCATGGGTGCGTCTTTCGCAGCCGGTACGCCTCATTTCAAGAACAATAAAGCCGTAGCTGAATATTTCTGGAACGAAGTATTCAACAAACACGACACCGCCGTCATCGACACCATGGTCGGTCCGAAATACAAACAGCACAGCCCGGAATTTGCCGATGGCAAACAGGCCTTTAAGGACGGCGTCAGCGGTTTCCTGAAAGCTTATCCGGACAGCACGGCCGTCATTAAGCACATCGGCGCCGATGGCGACTTAGTTTTCATCCATAATCATATCAAACTCAACAAAGAAGACCGTGGTCAAGCGGCTGTCGACATCTTCCGCATCAAAGACGGGAAAATCGTCGAACACTGGGACGTCATCCAGGATATCCCGGAAAAAGCGGCCAACGACAATACCATGTTCTAGATTTTTCAAAGGGGGCTATCGCATGAAGGTTCTATCATCATGCGAGGTCCCTTTCACTTTATAGTCTGTCGGAGTTTGTAGTTTTCAGAGAAAGCCTTTTAATTGAAAGCCATCCGCTAACAACTAACTGCTAGCCACTAACAACTTAAAAAGGCTTGCCAAAAAAGCCGTCGACCCAGCCGTTGATTCCCTGCATGACGCGGATCAGCTTTTCGCCTCTGTCGGTCAGGCTGTAGGCCACCGTCGGCGGTACCGTGGCATGGACAGTCCGCGTAATCAAGCCGTTGCGCTCAAAGACGTGGAGATTTTCCGTCAGTACTTTGGCGCTAATGCCCGGCAGGCACCGCTGCAGGCTGGCAAAGAACACCGGACCGTCTGCCAGGGCCAGCAAAATAGACGTCCGCCATTTCCCCTTGATGATGTCGATGAAGCAATCGAAGGGGCAATCATAGGCTTTGCCATTAAACGTATACATAGAGCTCCTTCCCTTCTAGTAATCTTCATCCCAGGCGTTGATGACGACCGGTTCTTTTTCCAGCAGCGCTAATTGTTCCGGACTGAAATGACGGCGGTCGATGACAGCTTCATAGACAAATTCCTTGAAATACGCTTCGGAGCAGACGAAATAGCCCTGGTCGCCGACATCTTTGCCCCAGGAATTTTCGATTTTCCAGCGGTCCGGCTGGCCGTCCTTGTCGAAATGGACACCTGTGAGCAACATGGCGTGGGTCGCCGAACTGCTGTTATATTCCAGGCGCTTGCCTTTGGGCATATCCGTGGAAAAACCGCCCAGAAGGGCTTCGTACTGGACGCTGGCCGGGTCCCAAATACCTTCCTTACGGGCGCCGAAGGCCCCGGCATCGCAGGCGAACCAAATGGCCTGGCCGTGTTTCAATTGCTTGACGCAGAGGTCTTCCAGGGCTGCCTGCGACAGGTTCAGCGCCTTCATGTCACGGCCGGCCATGTTTTCAACGGCATGGAACTGGATGGGCGTATCCAAGGGCTTATCCGCCGTCGGTTCATTGATGACGGCCACGTAATCGCGAAGGGACAGGCCGACGTATTTCTGGTAGAAAGCCTGCGGCGTCAGGTCCCGTTCTTCGTGATAGTTATTCTCCTTATCGCGGTAAGCGAAGTCAAAAGACTGGACGGGCTGGCCAAAGGCGATGCAGGCCGCCTTATAGACTTCGGCCATCATGACCGCCTTGCGCGGATACGGGTCTTTCCCGGCCTGGACGAGTTCCCGCAACTCCATGGCATCCTTGCGCAGAAGACGGTTCATGGCTGCTACGAAGCGGTCCGTATGGTTGGACTGGTACGTTTCCGGCTGGACCTGTTTGGGGACGACACCGTATTTTTCGATGAGGTCCACGGCTTCACTCCAATAGCCGCCGTCAGTCATGCCCCGCAGGACGTACTGCATAAGCTGGCCCTTAAGAGGTTCCTGAGCATTTTCGATAACCATTTCCAGGAAATTGTTGGCCTTTTCCAATTTATCGTAAAAAGACAAGTAATTCTGGGATAATTCGAATTGGTCCAGATGGCATGTTTCGGCCACCTTTTCCCGCAGGATATTCAGGGCTGCAAAGAGCCAGCAGCGGCCGGACTTCTGCTGGGCTGTAATCCCCTGGGTCTTCACTTCCACAGAAAAAGCGCCCTTGAGACGGGCACCGGCTCCGGGAACATAAGCCAGTTCGGCCATATCCGTCTTGGCCAGGGCCGAATGCAGGACCTGGGCCTGGCCGTCCGCGTCATAAGAGGCGCGGAACTGGGCTAACATATCATTCGTAATCTCTTTCATAAATTTTCCCCCTTTTATCATTTCCCATCCCAATACGGACGGGAATCGTCACATCGCCTGAACCGCTCCGTAGGGGACGTCCTGCTAAGGCGTCCCGCTGTGAATCTTGAACATAACGATTCAGGTATATGAGGAATGTTTTCACACATCACCCGTTATGCATTACGTATACACCATCATATCAGGCGGGCCGCCCTTTGGGACGGCCCCTACGAATGTTGGGCTGTCCGTTTGGCGATTTCGATGACCGTTTCGCAGGCCTTGACCAAGGACGGAATGGGCAGATATTCATAGCGCCCGTGGAAATTGGCGCCACCGGTAAACAGATTCGGGCACGGCAGGCCACGGAACGAGAGCTGGGCCCCATCAGTACCGCCGCGGATAGGTGCGACCTGCGGCGTAACACCCACTGCTTCCATGGCTTCTTTAGCCAAATCGACGACATTCATGTGGCCGTCTTCGATTTTTTCCAGCATATTATAGTAGACATCGTGCGGCGTGACGACGACTGTCCCGTCGCCATATTTTTCATTGAAGAAATCTGCCATCTGCTGCAGCAAGGCCTTGCGCCGTTCAAAATGCTGGCGGTCGTGATCGCGGACGAGCATGTGCATCGTACAAGTTTCGACGTCGCCCTTCAGTTTATAGACGTGGAAAAAGCCTTCATGACCTTCCGTATATTCCGGCTTTTCCCCGGCCGGCAGGAGCTGCTGCCATTCTGCGGCCATGGTCAAGGCGTTGACCATCTTCCCCTTGGCGTCGCCGGTATGGACACTGCGGCCATGGAAGGTGATGACCGGATTGGCAGCATTGAAGTTTTCATATTCCAGTCCGCCCAATTCACCGCCATCGACGGTATAGGCAAAATCTGCGCCGAACTGCTGTACATCGAACAAGGCCGCACTGCGCCCCGTTTCTTCATCGGGCGTAAAGCCGATGCGTATCGTCCCGTGGGTAATATCCGGATGCTGAAGAAGGTATTCCATAGCGCTGACGATGGCCGTGACGCCAGCTTTATCGTCGGCTCCGAGGAGAGTCGTCCCATCGGTGAAGAGGATATCCTGTCCCTTATATTTCAGGACTTCCGGAAAAGCCTTCGTCGAAAAGACGATGCCCCGTTCCTCATTGAGGACGATATCCTTGCCGTCATAATCCCGGACCCGGACGGACTGTATGTCTTTCCCGGACGCATCAGGACTGGTATCGACGTGGGAAATGAAACCGACTACTGGGCCTTCTGCCCCGTTTGCCGGCAGCGTGGCCATGATATAGCCGTGTTCGTCCAAGGTGACATGGGACAAGCCAATAGCCTTCAATTCCGCTGCTAGGGCCTTGGCAAAGACCAACTGGCCCGGCGTACTCGGGCAGACGGTATCGTTGTCCTCATCAGACTGGGTATCGAAAGAAACATATTTCAAGAAACGCTGTACAATGTGTTCCGTATCTATCATCAGCAGTCATTCTCCTTCTTTAAGAATCGTTAATTCAATTTTATGCCATTATCGACAACTTGTGAATCATTTTCTCTGGGAAAACCCAAAGATAAGTTGCCGATAATCAGTCACGCAGCCGCAGGACCAGGATTTTTTCCCGGTTGTCGTCGCCAGCGAACAAGTCGCGGCAGTCGATGACGTCTTCGACGACGAGATTGGGATGATGTGTCAAGAAAGCTTCCGTTTCCTCGTAGGGATAATAAAAAAAGAGGCGCATCGGCCGCGGCGCCTGGTAATGGGCATCGAAGAGCTTCCCCAGGACCCGCTTCAGCGTGTGCAGGGCAAAGGGATTGAAGAAAAAGAAGCAGTTCCCTTGCGGCGGGATTTCATACTCCACCGCATCGGTCAAGACGAAGGTCACGCGCTGCCGCGACGCAGCCATCTGTCCATTGGCCAGAGCCTTTTCCCACAGCCGCCGGTCATACTCGACGCCGATGGCCTGGCAGCGCGTCTGATAAGCCAAAAAGAAACTGACCCGCCCTTTGCCGCTGCCGTAATCGACGAGGGTGTCCTTCTTGCCGATATAGCCGCTGTTGGCCAATCGTTCGAGAACACCGTAGTCCGTCGGTTCATAAGGATGATGCTCGCCATCAGAATGGCTGTCGTCGCGGCCGGCCGTTTTAATCTGTAAGATATGTTCCCATTCCTGTTCGTCCATTTTCAGCCCTCCCCGCCTTTTCCTTCCAGGTCCCGGCGCAGTTTATCCAGGACCTGGGCCGTCAAATCGTGCCAGGCATCCTGGAGCCATCGGTCCCGCTGAGCCTCGTCGCCGAGACATTCCAAGGCCTTGGGAATGGCCTTGCCGAAGAGGATATCTTCCGTCTGATGGCTGCGATAGACGCCGAGTTTGCAGGCGTTGGCAAAGTGTTCACAGTTGTGGAAGAGCAAATCGTATTTCTTATTGCCCAGACAAGCCCGGGCAAAGGCAATCGTTTCCGGCACAGAGCAGAGTTGGACCTGTTCCTCCGGCGTATACTGGCGCACTTCCACGTCGCCGCCCTGGCGGAATTCCTCAAACGACGTTGCCCGGATTTCTGTATCCCACCAATCGATGGGATTGTAGTCGTCATCGCCGGCAAAAGCAATGACTTCGTCGTCACTGACATAGATGCCATGATGGTAATATAAGCCGCCCAGCCGGCGCACGCGGATATGGTCGCCCATGACCGGCAACTGCCGAGCCCAATGTTCTGGCGTCCCGTCATCTTGCAATAAAGATAAAATCGAGTTTAAATCAATGGCCATCTTCGTCACCTCTCAGCACATCCAGCAGTCCCCGGCAGCCTTCCTGGACATCGTCCCAGGTCCGCTGGAAATCCCGCGTATACCACGGGTCGGCTACAGGGCGGGGATTGGCCGTATAATCCATCAGAAGAGAACATTTGTGAAGGGGATCACCGTGAAAAATACACTTCATATCCCGCAGGTTCTCGTCATCCATGCCGATGAAATAATCATAAACATCATAATCACCAGCCGTCAGCAACGCCGCCCGCTTCTCACTGGGATCCATACCGTGGGCTCGGAGCAGCCGTTCCACTGGCGGATAGACCGGATTGCCACAGCCGTTCCATATCTCTTCATCTGTCGTAGCCGCCGAAGACACATCGAACTGATTCGCCAGACCTTCTTGTCCTGCCATTTGCCGGAACACAAACTCCGCCATAGGCGACCGGCAGATATTGCCGTGACAGATGAAAAGTATCTTAATCACTTTATTTTCACTCCTTCTTATGCCGGGTTACGCCGCTAAATGCCGTATTATAGCGGTTCTCCCGTTCCAGGCGATTTACCTCATATATTCCATGAAGTAGTATAAGTCGGCATAACTCAGCCACCATTCGTAGTAAAATCGGTAGTAAACAGGGACTACCGTACTACCGTAAAAATTTTCTGCGTAAAATGCATGTTTCCATTGTAACAGAAAATGTGCCGGGTTTCATCTAAAAAGTCATATAAAAAGAAAGGACCCACAGGTCTTGAAACCGTGAGTCCTTTTACCGTTTTTTCAGTTCTATTCCCCTGCCTCTTGTCATATTTGAAATTTACACTTTCAGCATACTCCATACACATTCCAATAAGGTCAATGCCAGAATGATATTAATCATCCGATAGTGTTTGACATAGAATTTCTGTATCAGGAGTCCAGCACCAATCCAAGTAGATGTGGCAATCGTCCCAATCGTGGCAATCAGAAGTTCAACTCCGACCAGAATCCATAATGCCTTACTGTATGGTGTGATAAAGCCCGTCAATGCGGTAATCCCAAACATATAGATTTTGATATTTACAAACTGCATCAGGAATCCTTTCAAGAAAGAGGCTGATCCCTGCTCTACGCTAACCTCCGGCTTACTGATAGCAATATGAATCGCAAGCCAAAGGATATAAGCAGCTCCAATATATTTCATGACTTGGAGCGCACCGGGAAGAAATGCACCCACTCCATATACGAAAACGGCACAGATGATCTGAACAACATAGTATCCCGTAAATATTCCAAAAAAGAGCGGTTTCCCTTTTCCCCATCCGTAATTGGTCACTGTATTCAAAGCCAGTATATTCCCCGGGCCCGGTGTAAATGCATTCACACTCGCATAAACAAAAAAATTCGCCAACACATATTCAAGCATAACCAAATCTCCTTTCACGATGTTGATATCATCATACTGCAAAATGAGATTTGATAGGTAACACTTATTTAATATGTATTTACATAGTTTTATCCTATGCTTATCAAGTAGCATATTTTTTCAATGCTTCCACATAGATGCCCCCTAACTCTGACAGACTTTGCTCTTTACAAAGGACATACCCGATGTGCATCACTTCCTTTTCCGCAAGGGGTACGGAAATAATCTGCCGTCCCTGAAGATATTTCGGAAAAATTCCGCTTGATATAGTATATCCATCGAGACCTATCATCAGATTTACAATAGCCGCCCGGTCACTGACACGGATTTCTTTTTCTGAAAGTTCTGTACTGAAGGGCTCTTCTGAAAAATCGGCTGACTCATAGTTTCCCTGAAGGAAATTCAATCTCGGATAAGCCTGCAGGTCTTTCAGCGTAACAGATTCTTTTCCTGCCAAAGGATGCTTTGCCCGGAGGAAGACATGAGGAGAAACCGTAAAAAGTTCATGAAAGCTCAGTCCCATCTCATCCATTGTTTTTCGCAGGAACGGCTCATTTCTATGGCACAGATAAATAATTCCCAAATCGCAAAAGCGATTCTTTACATCCTCTAATATCTGATGAGTCTGTGTCTCATTGAGGATAAATTCAAATCGTTCCCGTCCGAACTTCTGAACCATCTCCACAAACGCATTGGCCGTGAACGTATAATGCTGTGTTGAAACACAGAAACGCTGCTTCTCCGGCTGATTCAGAATGAATCGGTCCTCTAGGAGGCTCATTTCCTGAATCACCTGTCTCGCATATCCCAGGAATTCCACACCTTCTTTCGTCAAGGCAATACCGCTACGACTTCTTGTGAATATCTCAAATCCAACTTCCTTTTCTGCTTCTTTTAAGGCTGCGGACAAGCTTGGCTGGGAAATATGGAGTTGTTTCGCTGTCTCAGTAATTGAGCCAATCTCGGCTACAGAAACGATATATCTCAAGAATTGAATTGTCATGCTCTCACCCTTATCCATTTCAAATTTCCCAAAAGTCACGCCCCATAGAGATGACCGCCTTCCAGTAGGAAATCATACGGCTCCCTCAGTACTTCCATAATTTCTTTACTTTCTTGATTTTCCCTATAATTATAGCAGAAAATAATCATTTTTGCCTTTGCTTTTGTAGATATGGTGATATCCATTTCCAAGCATAAAAATACCCTCATTACTGTTTTATCCAGTAACGAGGGTACGATAAATTATGGTGAATACCCACAATTATCTGCGAGTTTCTGTATCGTAATCTTATCGATATTTTTTACCGCAGCAAGCTCTTGAAAAGAAGTGGCGAGTACCTCTCTAGGAGTTTTTCATTTCATTTTTTACAATCTTCCACCGCCATTCGAGTCAGTCTCATTCCAAGGTCATATGCCTTTTTCAGGTCCTGGGGAAAAACTTCTTCCCGCTGCCGCTTCTTGTCCGCTTCATCAAAAAGGTTCTGCCTGTAACGGGAATAATCATTATACTGATAGGTATTACAGCAGTATTGGACTTCGTTATATCCATAAACAAGGCTCATGGTTTTTCCCCAGGTTCCCAGCAGCTCCGGATAATGGAATTTTTCCATCTCCTCTTCCTTGCAATTCATGGCATAGATCAATCCAGAGAATTTTTTAGCATGAGGAACCATATCGGGCTTCCCATCCTTATAGAAATAGGAATAGATGGGAAAAAGGGAACGATTGAGGAGGCTGATGACCTGCCCATTAGGATAGCTGAAATAGACGGGACTTCCCACGATGACCACGTCGGCGTCCCAAATCTTTTTGAGCACAGGCTGGATGCTGTCCCGGACAGCGCATACCCCTCCCGTTTTGCTGTTTTTCAGCTTACAGGCATAGCACTCCCGGCAATCCGTAAATTCATAATCCACCAGATGGATGAGTTCCGTTTCAGCACCAGCTGCCTCGGCTCCTAGCTGTGCCTGCTGCAGCAATTGGGCCGTGCTGAAATTTTTTCTTGGACTCCCATTCAATAAAATTGCTTTCATCCTGATTCCTCTTTTCTCCAAAATTTTCTTTTTCCTTATCATGAGTCATTAACGACCTTCATGTTTTTTATTATACTCTTCAATTCAGTTTTGCCATATACTTTTTAGCTTGACAGCCCTCATGCGATCATCATACGAATACATTAAGAGGGCTTCATAGCAGACGCTGTCCGGGTCCCAGATACCTTCCTTGCGGGCGCCGAAAGCGCCGGCATCGCAGGCGAACCAAATGGCCTGACCCTTCTTCAGCTGCTTGACGCAGAGCGCTTCCATGGCGTCCTGGCTGAGGTTCAGGGCCTTCATGTCGCAGCCCGTCATATTTTCCACGGCGTGGAACTGGATGGGCGTATCCAGGAGCTTGTCCGCCGTACTGGAGATAGAGGTTCGGCGAGACCATGCACTGTGACTGCCGCGCCAGCTCATTGAAAGCCGTAACGTGGGCATCATCCGGACGGAGCAGATAGTCGTCTCGCTTCTTCCCCAATTTTTCTGGCAGTTCAGCCGCTTCATACTGCGGCAGGAAAGGCATGTGCTGCACTTCCGGGAAGAAAATCAGGTCGGCCCCTGCAGCCTGGCGGACAAAATCATAACTCTTCTGGAAATTCGCTTCCATATCTTTGGACATAGCCATCTGTGCCATGGCAAGCTTCATCATTCATTCCCCCCTCGTCTGTTCCAAGACCCAGGCAAAGGCCTTGGCCGTACGGATGTCGTTGTCCTGGAAATGATTCCCTTTGTTCCATTCCAGTGTACATGTTAGATTCCGCCCCTGGAACAGGTCAAAGACATCGCGGATGCGGTCTTCGACGCTGGCCATGACGGGATTGCGCGTCTTCTTTTCCTTGTCGCCGAGGCTCAGGTAGACGCACGGGCTCTGGAAAGTTTTTTCTTTCAGATAGTCGCAGAAGGCCGGGAACCAGACCGACGGCGAGGCCGCCGCGATGCCCCGGAAAACGGCGCTTTCACAGGCCGCCCAAAGGGCAAAGAGACCGGCCAGGGAATAGCCGCCGAGATAATATTTCTTCGCAGGATCTGCCGTAAAGGTCAGCACTTCCTGCAGCGTTTCTTTGGCGCCGTTACCAAAGGGCGCTTTGCCAAAGACCGGCGGCGCCGGCCAGGGCGACAAATCCCGGTTCCAGTCTGCGACCTGCAGGGCCAGGAGGCGGAAATCGACGTCCGTCGCCGCCCGGATGGCTGTGATTTCCTTTTCCATCCCGGCTAAGTCGTGGTCGTCGACCAACTGGATAAGGACGTGCTGCGCCCTGGGATTTCCGAATTCAAACGATTTTAGCATAAAATTTCCCCTTCCTGCAGATTCTTGACGACCGGCAGATCCGCCTTCGTCGCTGCTTCCGATTTCCGTCCTAAAAAAATAACGTTGCGTACAATATCTTTTACCATGATAAAATAACCCCCTGCACATTTTTCTAAAGACATTGTACGGTAATTCGCACATTTTTCCAACTGTTTTTGACGTCCAAACGCACATTTTTCCTGTTTCGACAGTAAAAAGGGGATTGTCGCACGAAGGTTTCTACCATCATGCACAATCCCTTTTCTCTAAAAGTCTACAGTTTGTAGTTTGCAGTTTGTAGTGGATGGCTTTAATTAATAACATTCGTACGTACTGAAAACTATAAACTAAAAACTACAAACTTTTTAAAGTACTTTCACTTGCTGGTTCTTTTCGCCGAAGTTTTCCATGAGCCTCTTTTTGATGGCGTCACGGCTCGTGCCTTTGGCTTCTTCCTGTTTGATCAGTTTGTAGGCACCGAAGAGCGGCGACGGGCCGATCTGGGAGCTGAAGAAGCCGATGCCCTGGTTCCAGGCGATGAGTTCGAAGACGTCGTCGAAGGCACGGGAATCGATGCCGTGGATATAGGCTTTGACCAGTTCCCGTGCAGCCTGACGGTAGCGGCCGGCGCCGACGGCATTGGCCAGGGAGAGGATGAGGCGCATTTCATAAGAGAGGTAATGGCGTTCGTCATTCCACGTTTCGTCCCAGAATTCGACGGCAATGCGGCCCAAGTTCTTGTCGATGATCGGGAAATTGAGGAGTGCCGCCGGCCCGAAAGGCTTCTTGCCCGATGCCGGTTTTGCTTCGCTGCGGTAGAACCAGATGTGGAATTCATAGGGCTTCACTTCTTCCACGTGATATTCAAAGCCCCGGTCCTTCATGGCTTCATAGAGCGGATGCGGTTCGAAGCTCTGGATAATCTGCAGGCCGCTGCCTTCAGGAACCTGATCGGCCTGACGAAAAAGGCCCTGCGAGAAATTGCCCTTAGCCTGACGCAAATCGATGACTTTGAACTGATCTTTTTTATTTTCCCATTCTGTATACATAACAAAACCTCCTGTTGAAAATCCTTTAGATACGTTGATTGGCTTTCGCTTGATGACTGTATCTTACCAGATTTCCCACAGGAGGTACGTTGCTTTTCTAACTAATATAAATTTTATCTTTTTTCGATGAACGACCTGCAGCAAACGACATAGTTACCTCGACGTAAGGGCCTGACGGAAAAAGCCGAAAATAACAATACTATGTTTTAGTCGTGCAGGGCCGCGCCGTTGCTGGCGATGACCTTTTGGTACCAGTAAAAGGATTTCTTCCGATAGCGGGCCAGGCTGCCCCTGCCGTCGTCATGGCGGTCGACGTAAATGACGCCGTAACGCTTGCTCATCTGCGCCGTCGAGGCGCTGACCAGATCGATGCAGCCCCAGATGGTGTAGCCGAGGACGGGGATGCCGTCGGCTAAGGCTTCTTCTACGGCCAAGAGATGCTGCTGCAAATAATCGATGCGGTAATCGTCCTCGACGGTCCACTGCCCCTTTGCGTCGTCAAAGACGAGCTCGTCCTTCGCACCGAGCCCATTTTCGACGACGAAGAGGGGCTTTTGGAATTTATCCCAGAACGTATTGAGGACAAAGCGCAGGCCCTGCGGGTCGATCTGCCAGCCCCAGGCCGATGACGGCAAATACGGATTGGTCACGCCCGTAAAGAGGTCGCCTGCCGCGTCTGCGGCCGTGCTGTCGGCGGCCGCACAGGTACTGACATAATAGCTCAGGGAAATAAAATCGACCGTATTTTCCTGCAGCAGTTCCCTTTCGTCCGGACGGATATCGAGATGGATTCCCTTTTCCCTGAAATAGCGCTGGGCATAGCCCGGATAGCGGCCGCGGGCCTGGACTTCGAGGAAGAGCTCATTCTGGTGGTTGAGCTCCATGGCCGCGATGACATCAGCCGGCTGCGGTGTCAAAGGATAACTGGGCATGGCCAGGACCATGCAGCCGATCTGAAAAGCCGGGTTGATTTCGTGACCGATTTTTACGGCTCTGGCGCTGGCCACGAGCTCATGGTGGATGGCCTGATAGAGGTCACTTGCGCTGAGTTCCTCTTTTGGCGTCGGGATGGCGCCGCTCATGAAGGGCGAGCCCAGGATTGAATTGATTTCATTGAAAGTCAGCCAGTACTTGACCTTATGCTGATAGCGCGTAAAAATCGTGCGGACGTAGTTTTCGTAAAAGCCGATGAGCTTGCGGTTCGTCCAGCCGCCGTAATGGTCGGCCAGATAGAGGGGCGTTTCATAGTGGGAAATCGTCACCAAAGGCTCGATGCCGTACTTATGACATTCATCGAAGAGGTCATCGTAAAAAGCCAGGCCCGCTTCATTCGGCTCTTTTTCATCGCCGCGCGGAAAAATCCGGCTCCAGGCGATGGACGTGCGGAAGACCTTGAAGCCCAGTTCCGCAAAGAGGCGGATATCTTCTTTATAACGATGATAAAAATCGATGCCTTTCAATTTTAAATTGTCCGGTGTCGGCCCGGCCGTGCGCGGCCCCTTCAGTCCCTGCGGCAGGACATCCTGAATCGAAAGGCCCTTGCCGCCTTCATCATAAGCCCCTTCCAGCTGATTGGCAGCCACAGCGCCGCCCCAAAGAAAATTTTCAGGAAACATCATTTTCTCCTTTATCCAGTCTCTATTTTACAAATTTACAAAAAAGCTGTCGACCCAGCCGTTGATGCCCTGCATGACGCGCTGCAGAGCCGCAAATAAGAGCGGTCCCTTATTTAATGATTTCCACATTGTCCGTCTTCAGCTGCGGCGTGCGGGCATATGCAACAGCCGGGATGCCAAGGGCCATGACGAAGCCGAGTTGGCAGTGCTTCGGGATATGGAACTGCGCTTCGATTTTCGGGAAATGCTGGGCCAGGGCCACAGCGAAACCGTCCCAGACCGTCCCCAGTCCCAGGCTGGCGGCGTAGAGTTCCAGATACGAAAGAGCAATGATCGGGTCGGCATTTTTGCACGTTTCGGCCGCTTTCTTTTCATCGACGGAGACGATGACCAGGGCCGGTGCACCGCGGTAGACCAAATCCCTGCCAGCCTGCAGGCTTTTATCTGCCATGTCCTTCAGGAAAGCTAAGGGCGAATCAGCCGGAATACTTTCCAGACAATCATAGGTGATTTTGCGCAGTTCATCCATTTTCTGGCGCGTGGCGATAATAGAAAAGCGGAGAGACGGCGCATTGACGCCTGTCGGCGGATAGGCCAGCATGTCCTTGAGCTTTTCAATTTTTTCAGCTGGTACATCGTCTTCCTTATACTGACGGATACTGCGCCGCGATTTAATCAGGCCCAGCATTGCTGCACTGTCCACGGTCGTAACCGGGTCAGAAGCCGCCGGATCGAGGCCACCGAAGGAAAAAGCCCCCGTCGGACAGACGGCCAGGCAGTGCTGACAGGCCAGGCACATCTTTTCCCCATCCTTGATATAACGGGGTATCTTCTGGTCGTCGAATTCCAGACACGAAGCCACGCAATCGCGCAGGCACATTCCGCAGTGGATACATTTTTCTTCATCAACAGCAATCATACGTTTCATCATAACACTTCCCTCCCAATAGTGTATACCCCTATTATAGCAAGAGTCTATCCATCGTGCACCGGGAAATCGTTCATCGTTCGTCGTTCATCGAAAATTCTCACGACAAACGATGCAAAAAAAGGATTGTGCATGATAGCAGAAGCCTTCGTGCGACAATCCCTTTTTCTTACTTCTTCAGCGCCAGTCCGTCATGGAAGGCCTGCCCTACGACGGGGCCGATGGTGCGGTACGTGCTGGTGCTGATGTCGAAGATGATCGGCTGGAGTTTATCCAGGTCGATGTGGCCGTCGGTGAGGACCTTTTCATCGGCCTGCATGGCAACGATTTTGCCGACGAGGATGCCCGTTTCGTCGTCCCAGCTCTTCATTTCACATTCCAGAGTGACCGGATATTCTTCGATGATCGGCGCATTGACGTGCGGCGCCTTGTGGACATGGACGCCGGCCTGTTCAATCTTGTTGACTTTGTTGCCCGTTTCCACGCCGAAGTAGTCGGAAATGACGACCGTATCCTTGGTGGCGAAAGCAACGGTGAAGGCCTTGGTCTTCTTCACGTTGTCCGTCGTCTTGTGCTTCGCTAAAAAGAGCGTGATTTCCCCGTAGTCGCTCTGCTGGCCCCAAGCCGCGTTCATGGCATTGGGCACGCCGTTTTCATCATACGTTCCAATAATAAAGACACCTTCCGGTGTAATGATCGAATGCTTGGCATCAAATTCCATCGTAATTCCCCCATTCAAATATTTATCTTAACTTTCTTCCTGGTTTCATTATATCTATTCTTCTAGATATGTCAATATTTATTTTACATAAATGCCAGATAGTCCTACGTCGCTTTTTCCTGCGGCGCGGCGAAGAAACCTTTGCCACTGCCGAAGGAGAGGAACTGCTCAAGCAGTGGAAGCCAGCGGGCTGTCACCCGTCAGGAGGATCCGGTCACGGTGAACCTGTCCGGTAATGGTGTCGTTGAGGATTTTGACGCCTTTTTTCTGCAGTTCTCCCGCCGCCAGTTCTTTCAAATGGCCGGGCATGTAGCCAATCGCCATTTTCAGACTGGGCTTGCGCATACCAAACTTCATGTCAACGCCTTCCTTCTATCGTATTTCCCCAAATCATTTCCGTGTGTCTTAAAAAAGCCAACAGTCCCCGGCAGCCTTCGTCGACGTCGTTCCAAGTCTTCTGGAAATCCCGCGTATACCACGGGTCGGCGACGGGCCGGGGATTTTGGGTATAATCCATAAGGAGCGAGCATTTATGTGCCGGGTCACCGTGAAAGATATGCTTCATGTCCTGCAGGTTCTCTTCGTCCATGCCGATGAAATAATCGTAGCGACTATAGTCCGACCGACGCAACAATGCCGCCCGCTTCCCGTCAGGATCCATGCCGTGGGCCTTTAAGAGCTGCTCCACCGGCGGGTAGACAGGATTGCCACAGCCATTCCAGATTTCTTCGTCCGTCGTCGCCGCCGAAGCGATGATAAAGTGGTCAGAAAGGCCGGCATCAACCGCCATCGTCCGAAAAACGAATTCTGCCATCGGCGAACGGCAGATGTTGCCGTGGCAGATAAATAGTATTTTGATCATGGACACGAAACTCCCTTCTATGCCAAAATATGCCGATTTAATGCGGTTTTGCAAGCTCCACACGTCCACAGAAAACAGGACAAAATTTTGCAAAAAACGGCTGATTCTTCAGCCAGGCATTGCCATTTTTCTCACCCCGGTATGATTCTTCCTTGCCTTTGATTTCAGGCTCATAGACAGGAGCATAATGGCACAGAAAATGGGGATGGGCAGGCTGGGGTATTATTTTGTCCTTCGGGAAAACTCCCTTACCCAGAAGGAAGCGGTCTGGGCGGTAGGAACGAATTTTCCTTCGGCGAACCCCGTGGAAAGAGCCCGCCAGGCGACCTGGCGACGGTCTCGTTTCAATTCTTCATAAAAATTTTCCCGTATGAATCCTCAATCTTTTCCGAACAGGATAAACGGGATTACCACGCCAAATATGGAAAAGAAATGGAAGAAAAAGCCTGTCAATTGGGCCGCCAGCTGATCCAGGATGCGCAAAAGGCTCATTCCCGCTAAGCAAATCCAGGTGCGCGGCAGCTTTTTCCATTTTCTATTCTGATTTCTTCCAGTCAGTCAAAAAAACAAGGGACATTGCTTCTGCAACATCCCTTGGCCAAACATGTTCACTACGGTTCGATGGGGCCGATTTCGATTTCGTCGATTTTTCCCTTTTCGATTTCAAAGATCAGACCCACGCCGGGCAGACCCTCCGCCCTGTAGATGGATTTATCCCCACGGACCATGTCCGGCTTTCCGTAGGTCCCCTCCAGGAGGGAAGCGTCCATTCCCACGTGGATTCCTTCCGGAGTTGCCCAGCCGTTGTTGGCAGACACTTCCATATGATAGACGGCTCCTTCCGCCAGATGGATGGAGACCCCATCCCCATATTCGTATTCCACCACCGATCCCGATGGATGGGAAGCAGAATGTTCCCGTTCTGTTTCTGTTGGAGCACCGTATATCTGCCGGATATAGGAGCCCTCACTGCCAATTCCGATGCCGCCCAGGTACAGGGATTTCTGAGGTACCGATGCCAATGCGGCCGAAGCAGCCAGCGTCAAAAGTGTGGTGAGACCCACAATTGTCCATTTTTTCATCAGGTCCGTCCTCCTTGTTTTAAGAATTATTATTTATTTAGATTTTATCATAATTATGTGGGAAATTACAACTTTTTTTTATGACACTTGTGTCCCCCGCGACGGAGACGACAAACAGGAGTCTCCCAGTCCTGTGGAAAAGGGGGAAAGGACCCGCTTGCGGGTAGGGGGTTCGCACGCCTCTCTGCCCATGTACACTTTTTGGGTCAGAAAAGCCCGCATTTCTCCATCATCCACGAAATAGATATCGCCCATATAGGCCAGTTCACCGGTGGTCTGGTAGAAATAAAGGAAGATGAGACATCTTGACAAGCAAGTCTATTCTCTTCGTCACAGCCGCCGCAGGGAAGGACAATAACCCGCCGGGCGACCGGGGACCGGTCTTCCCGTACGGGCAGACCCTACGGAATCGTGCAGTACGTGGGTTGCGCAGGGATGCCCCATCAGGGGCGTCCGTTTCCAGGTCTGTAAGCGGAAATGTCACATCATTTTCACAGCCCCTTTCTGAATATAGATGCTGTTGTACTTCCGTATGCTATACTGGAAACATAGAAAGGATGATGCAGATTGAGTAACAAAAGATGAAGAACAGAAGAAACTCGCATGGGAAAGAATGGCTCCTCCTGTCAAAGGAAAGTACAAGACATGGGGTAATCCCACATTGGAAATCATAAGGGCTGCACTATAACACATTATCTAAGATGCATGGTTCTGATTGACTTTTTTGATACGTACAAGGCTGCAAAAGAATATACAAACTTTGCCATAAAAAGTGTATAATAAAGTAAAATGTTATCTACATCCCGCACGCTTTGGGACACGACCGGGCAAGATGGGATAGGGAGGCTATTATGAAAAAAACAAACGATCCCATGCCTGCCATGCAGGCCTTCTATCGGGCAGCCCGGGAGGAACTGGAACGGGAATGGGACGCTAGGAAAAGCTTGAAATCCTGTCCGGTTTTCTTCAACATTACCAATTTTCGTCTTTACAATGCGTCTTGCGGCATCGATCAGGGAGACCACTGCCTGCAGCAGATTGCCGAGATCCTCCAGAAAAATTTTCCAGGCCGGCTCTTGACTCATCTGGGTGCCGATCATTTCGCCGTACTAGCCGACACGGTGGACGTGACCACGCGCATCGAGGCAGCCTGTCATGACGTAAAGGAACTGATTGCCAATCCCAATATTGAAATGAAAGCAGGCATCTGTTATCTCAGCGAACTTCCGGATCCAGAAACCTTGGCGCTGGCCTTCGACAATGACGCCGCTCTGGCCTGCAAATCCATCACCAAGGATGCGACCCGTCATTATGCCGTCTACACCCGAGAAATGGGACGTCTTCACGAACTGCAGAACTATGTGCGGGAAAACCTGGACAAAGCCCTTGAAAACCATCACATCAAGGTGTACTGTCAGCCCATCGTCCGCTCCCTGAATGGCAAAGTATGCAATTTCGAGGCCCTGGCCCGCTGGGATTCTCCGGAATACGGTCTGCTCTCGCCGGCCCTGTTCATCCCTACGCTGGAAGAGTTCCGCCTCATCGACCGGCTGGACCGCTATGTCGCAGACCAGATGGCTCAATTTCTCCACAATCAGATGAAACGAGGCCAACAGCCCCTGCCCGTGTCCCTCAACTTTTCCCGCCTCGATTTCCAGCTCATGGACCCGGCACAGATGCTGGAAGAAACCTTGTCTCGATACCAGTTGCCCCGAGATTTTCTTTGCCCAGAAGTCACGGAAAATGCCCTGGTCCTTCAGGATGAATCCATCCGCCAGGGACTGCGCCGTTTCTGGGAAGCCGGTTTCGAAGTCTGGCTCGACGATTTCGGCAGCGGCTATTCCTCGCTGAACGTACTGAAAGATTATCGCTTCCACACGCTGAAACTGGACATGGCCTTTCTCCATCCCTTCACCAAGGAAAGCCGCATCATCCTGACGTCCATCGTCCGCATGGCCAAGGAGCTGGGCATCCATACCCTGGCCGAAGGGGTAGAAACGAAAGAGCAGGCCGATTTTCTCCGGGATATCGGCTGTGAAAAACTCCAGGGCTATTATTTCGGAAAGCCCTTGCCCCTCGAGGAGTGCCTGCCCTTCTGCCAGGACCGGGACCTGTCCTTCGAGTCCCTCCAGGAAGCGGTGCTGCTGAACCGGGCCGGACTCATCGACGTGAGCCAGTCATCGCCCGTAGCCATCGTAGCGGATGATTCGCAGAACGTCCAGTTCTTGCAGATTAACGACGCCTACCTCAAGTCGCTCCAGAGCATAGGGACCAAAAACGTGACGGACAGCAACCTGTTCCTGCGCTCCCGCAACTTCCCGATGCACCAGAAATTCCGCCATTTTGCCGACAAAGCCCGAAAAAGCGGACAGCCAGAAACCATGACCTATGTAGATAACGGCCAATACATGCAGGTCACCCTCAAGACCGTAGCCCAGGCCGGTCAGCGCTGCATTCACCAAGCAGAACTCTACAACATCAGCCTAGATGAAGCCGCCCGGGATAAACAATCGCGCCGCTTTGACAATCTTCTCCGGAACATCCTCTTAACGTACGAAGGCATCTGGTATCTCGATATGGAACGCCGAGTATTAGAAGTCATCGAACCCTTGACGTCAGATCAGCAAGTAGGTGAAACCAATCCGGACATGGACAGCACATTCCGCCACTTTGCAGAATACTTCGTCCACCCCAAGGATAGGGAACGCTTCCTTCATTTCACGGACTGGAACCAGTTCTATCAGCAAGCTGCCGCTTCGGAAAACGGAATGATTACCGAACCCTTCCGCATTCTCCGTTCCAACGGCAATTTCGACTGGTTCATGATCATCGGCATGGTCCTGCCCAAATCCCCCAGTCAGGATATTCTCTTTTTCATTACGAAACCACCCTTTGATGACCCAAAAAAACTGCGTCCCCTCCTCTGGGAGATGCTTCGCAGCTATGGCATCACAGCAGAAGATTTGGCCAGCGACACGGCCAATATGTCCCATGCGCTCTGGCAGACCTTTCTCCAGCACAGCCGGGAAAAAGTCATCTGGAAAGACCGATTCCACCGCATCGGCGGAACCAGCCAGGCCTTTGTGGAATGGCTAGGCATCCCGGAAAAAGAACTACTCGGCAAAACAACCCAGGAGCTGGGATTCTGCGTAGATTGCCAAGTCGACGACGAAACGGACGAAAAAGCCATGTGCACTGGCCAGGCAGTATCCGGCTGTCTCCTCCATTTTGTCGTAAAGCATCTCCCCCACCTGGTGCGGGCCGACAAATTCCCAATCTATCAGAATGACAAAATGACAGGCGTCGTCCTCTGCTTCCACGATGTAGAAAAAATCCAGGACCCGCTGCTGAAGGAGATACATGCTGCTGTTACCGATGAAGAAACAGGCTTTCTCAACTACCGGGGTATGGTCATGGCAGGTCTGCGCTACGCCGACACATACCGCTTGCACGGGGACGATTATACGGCCGCCCTCATCGATGTACCTGAATTCGACGCGATTGGCTTGACTTATGGCCCGAAATTCCGCCAACACCTGCGCCAGAAGATCACCGCCATCTTGAAAGAATCTCTTCCTCAGTCCCTCACGATTTCCCATATCGGCAGCAGCTGCTTCCTGTTGTTTCAAAAGGCAGCTCATATGGCACAGCTCCAGCAGGCCCTTATCCAGATATCCAATGCCATCCATGCTATCCAGCAAGTAGACGGCTTCCCTTGCACGCTCTACATGCACTACGCCCTTGTCCAAGGGGCAGAAGCTCGCAGCTTGGACAGTCTCTTGCAGCTCTTAATCAAGCATATGCACGAATCAGAAGAAGCCAAATATGGGCAAGCCCTTTACACCAGTGACCGCTTCATCTTCAATCGGGAAGCTTTCGACGACGATGAACTGGGCGTCGTCGTCTCCGATCTGGAAACGTATGACCTTTTGTATTGCAACCCAACCATGCGCAAGCACAGCGGGATTCCTTTGGATGCGCCGCTAAAAGGACGAAAATGCTACGAAATGATGGCCGGTCTGTCAGCCCCCTGTACGGACTGCTGCCAGCCCCATCTCAGCCGCAGCCGCTTTACCTCCCGGATTTTCCACAATCCCGTAGCTGGCATGGATTTTCTTCTCCGGGACATCCTCATCCCCTGGCATGGCAAAAACTGCCATTTCTGCACCTGCTTGAATTTAGACGAATACCTAACCAAGGATATGCGCTTCAACAAGATGCTCTTCTTTAAGACATCTGTAAACGACGCCATCCGCTTGGGCATGTACGAAACGGATCCCGTCCATGGCATCCATCAGATGATGAGCCGCATCGGCCGTCAGCTGGAAGCCGACCGCATCATACTTGCCGAAGAAAAGGGCGATAACGTAGCTTTTACTTACACCTGGGAAGCTGACGGCATCCTGCCTTTGGGCGAGGATTTCCAGCCTATTTCCCGGGTAGAACTGCGACACGTGTTCGACCACTTCTCCCAGGGAAATAGCTTTACCATCTCCGACATGGCCGCTTATTGGCAGGAACATCCGAATCTGGCCCCTCACATCCCGGGCATCCAGCGCCTCGCCCTGGCTCGGCTAATGCTGGACGGCCAGCCCTATGGTTTCATCACCGTCATCAACCCGTCGCCGGAAAAATTGCACCAAGCCGAAGAGCTCCTCACGGCTTTGACCCGCTTCTTTACCATCCTGCTCCGGAATCGGGACATGATGCAGCGCCTGGACCGGCTGAGCAAATCGGACCAGCTGACAGGACTCTTGAACCGCCGGGGCTTCAAAGACTGTCTGGTCTCTCTGCCGGAAGGACAGCATTTCGCCTTCATCTTCGGCGATTTGAACGAACTCAAGGAAACCAACGATACGCTAGGCCACGAAGCCGGAGACCAGCTGCTCTGTGCAGCGGCTCAGATTTTTCTCCATGTCGGACACGAAGGATTTATTTTTCGCATGGGCGGCGATGAATTCCTCATGATAGAAGAAATCCATCAGCCCCAAGAAGCCCAGGTCTTGCTAAAAAAACTGGAAGAACACTTCCAAGCAGGTCACATCAGTATCGCCTTAGGCTATACCACGGCAGAAACACCCATTGAAGACATCGACGCCGTCCTGACCCAGGCCGACACCTTAATGTACCGCCAAAAACTCCAGCAGCACCGGGTAAATACAGACACATGATGAAACCCTTGAAAGAGATTCCGGCTTTCCCAAGTTCCGTACATTTTCCAATTTGAGCCCGCCCTCCATCAACAAAAAAAAGCTTGTGCACGTAATAGCGCACAAGCTTTTTTGAGATTTTTCTGCAAACGAGGTACTTAGAAGGAGAATACGAATTCAGCTCTCGTCTGTTCTTCCGGATCATCGGCGTTGGTCTTATTCGTCTTCCACTTAGAGCCAAAGCTCTGGTAGACGTTGAATAAGGTATTCTTAGCTACGACATAGCTGCCGCCGACGCCCCAGGTCTTGATGTTGTTCAAGGCATCGCTGTCAAAGTGCCAGCTATTCGTCGAACCACCGAGATAAGCCCCGTCTTCGACATTGAGGTATTCGACCCAAGCGCTCCAGGTACCCGGCTGATATTTTACAGCTTTGCCATATGTCAGCTGAGCAGCCCACCAGTTGGCACTGTCATCGTTATCGAGGGTCTTAAAATCTAGTTCTTCACTCTGCCGCAGGCATTGTAATTTCAATTCAATCTATTTCTTCCAAAAAGCCTCTGCGTTGGCGATGTTCTGACGAATCGTCGCGCAGCAGGCTTTAAATTTTTTCAGTTCGTCGTCAGGCAAGTTGTATTCGATGACTTCTTCGATGCTATTGTCGCCACCACCCCAACGAAATCCTTGGGCTGTCAGCCACTCTTTGAAAGCCCCTTTTTTCGTTTCTCTTCATCATCCATCGTGACATTCGGAGCCAAAAAATTTCAGGTCTGGTCGCCTGCCACAGGCGTCACAGCCGCCCACTTTTCCGGTGTCCCGTCGTCTTCGAGAAGTGAAAGAATCGATTTGATGTCAATCATTGCTAAGCCCCCTGTTCACGTTTGCGAAAAGATGTGCGCAGCCAGCTCCAGAGTGGCTGCAAGTAAAGGTAGACGGCAGCGGCAATGCCCCAGGATGAGGCACCGAGGGCCGCCAGGGGTACGGCAGCAGCAACACTCCAGGGCACGAGGGCCGCGAGGACGATGGTCGTGTCTTCCAGGGCCAAGGCCATTTCCTCTTTGTCGTCATAAAGCGACTGGCAGAGCTCCTGCACCATGATGGGCGACAAGGTCTGGTTGCAGGCAATGGCGACGGAAGCGAGGGACACGACAATCGTACAGCCAAAGGCCGTAAAGACCAGGCAGAACAACAGCCCGGCCGCAAACAGTCCTAAGGGAAGAAAATTCATGGCAGTTTTCTCCTTCCAGAAGTCCTTAAGAGATCAGCAGCATGACTGCCGGGACGACGATGACGAAGAGTAGCGTGCCGATGGTGACTAAGTTGGCCGCATAGGTGACGTCGCCCTTGCCCTGGGTCGCCAGAATCGGCAGGACAGCGATGGTCGGCACGGCGCCCTGGACGATGAAGGTCTGGCTAGCAATGGCCGGCAGGACGCCGCCAAGGCCGGCGGCGATGCCGAAGACGGCAGCGGTCAGGGCCGGGCTGAGGGCGAATTTGCCGAGCATGACCACTACCGTATCCTTATCGAAGCGGATGCTGGCAAGGCCGGCGACGGAGAGGCTGATGCCGATATAAATGAGTGACAGGCCGGTCACCATATTGCCGAGATAGTTCAGCGTCGCAAAGAGGGGCTTAGGAATCGAAATGCCGAAGAAGAGGACGAGAAAGGCAGCGACGCAGCCGACCAGCGGCGCCTGCAGCAGCCGTTTCGGCTGGAAGCGGGCTCCCCCGGCCGCAGCGTCCGGCGTGCTCGGATCATTGAGCACCAAAGTGGCGCCAACCGTCCAGATGGAAAGCAGGCTCAGTACATAGAAGACGAGGAAATACGTAATCGACTGGTCGCCAAACAGAGCCGCGTTCAGGGGCATGCCGATGAAAAGGCTGTTCGTATTGACGATGCCGTTGATGAAGCTGCCCCGGCGGCCGTGCGGGACACGGCAGACTTTTACCAGAACGAAGCTGATGAGATAGAGGACGGCCAGTATCACCGCCCCGGAAATGAGAGGCCCGGTCAGGTTGCCCAGTTGGGAAAGGTCGAGGGTCTTGATTACCGAAACGAAGATGGACGACGGCAGGGCGATGTTCATGACTAAAAAGGCGAGGTTCTTGTTTAAACCGTCATCGATGAATTTTTTCTCACGCAGAAAATAGCCCAGGACCATCAGCAATATAATAGGCAGGATGTCTTCAATGATTTCCAGTAACAGCATTTCTTATCTCCCCTCGTAGTCAGAATCAGGTGCCGCATACCGCGTTAAGAAGCGGGGCGGCACTTTTTTTGTCAGCCAGACGCCGTTGACGGAACGGTAGAAAGTGAAGCCTTCTTTTACCATTTTACCGCTGGCGACGGTGTAGATGACAGGTTTGCCGTGGCGCTGGCCGACCTTTCGGGCCGTCACGGCATCGCCCGAAAGGTGGACGTAGAGGCGGCTCTTGGGCAGCAGGCCCTGGCGCTCGATAGAGGCCGTGTATTTCTCGCCCGTACCGTGATAGAGGATGGGCGGCGGCGTGACCACGGGCAGCTCGACGTCGACGGGAATGGAATGGCCCTGATTAGCCCGGATCTTCGTCTTCTCGTCATTGAAGGAATAGCGCTGCTTGTTGTCTGTGCGCACGATTTCTTCCAAGATTTCTTTATTGATAGGATACTTCCTGCTGACGCCGGCCAGCAGTTCTTCCACATCGGCCCAGCCGTGCCGGTCCAAAGTCACGCCGGCCACCCAGGGCTTATGGCGCAGGATGAGGCTGAGGTAGCGGCTGATACGCGTTAAATCCATGATGATCACCTTTTCTTTTATAAAAAACTCCGTACCTGATAAACTAATATCTTTTCTTTTTCGTCGTCACCGTCAAAGAGATCGCGGCAGTCGATGGGCTCTTCGGCGATGAGGCGCAGGTGCTGGTTGAGGAAGTGCTCCGTATCTTCATAGGGATAGTAGAAAAAGAGGCGCAGCGGCCGCGGTTTGCGTTCGAGAGAGTCGAAGATTTTCCCGAGGACCCGCTTCAGCGTGTGCAGGGCGAAAGGATTGAAGAAAAAGCAGCAGTCTGCTTCATCGGGGATCTCATAGGCCGCCGCATCGGCCAGGACGAAGGAGACGCGCTGCCGTGCCGCCGGGCTCTTGGCGTTGAGCATTGCTTTCTGCCAGAGCCGTTCGTCGTATTCGATGCCGAGAGAATAGCAGCCCGTCTGGTAAGCCAGGAAAATACTCACCCTCCCCTTGCCGCTGCCGTAATCGATGAGGGTATTCTTTTTGCGGATCAGACCGCTGTTGGCCAACCGTTCAAGGACGCAGTAATCCGTCGGTTCGTAGGGATGGTGTTCCCCATCCGAATGACTGTCATCGCGCCCAGAAGTCTTAATCCCCAGCAGCTCTTCCCATTCCTGTTCACGTGTCGCCATAATGCACTCCTTTCTATTAATGTTGAAATACAATAATTCTATCATATACCGCTCACGGCAAAATAACAACTGCGTCGTTCGAAGGAAAACCCCCGGACATCTCCCGCGCCGGGGGTTTTTCTTTAGGCCTGACAGGACTCGACAGCCACATTTCAAGGTTAGTATGAATTAACAACCACTAACCCCTAGCCCCTGACTGCTAACCCCTAAAAAAAAGCTGCCGCATCAGCGACAGCCCTTTTTACATTAAACTTCAAACATCAAACCTCAAACGTTCTCTTAGAAGGAGAATACGAATTCAGCTCTCGTCTGTTCTTCCGGATCATCGGCATTGGTCTTATTCGTCTTCCATTTAGAGCCAAAGCTCTGGTAGACGTTAAATAAGGTATTCTTGGCTACGACATAGCTGCCGCCGACGCCCCAGGTCTTGATGTTGTTCAAGAAGACAAGAGTGTCCACAAGGTCAAATTCAGCCTGAAAAAAAATGCCCCGGCTGAGCAAGAAAGCCAAATCTGGTTCTTCACTCTGCCGCAGGCATTGTAATTTCAATTCAATCTATTTCTTCCAAAAAGCCTCTGCGTTGGCGATGTTCTGACGAATCGTCGCGCAGCAGGCTTTAAATTTTTTCAGTTCGTCGTCAGGCAAGTTGTATTCGATGACTTCTTCGATGCCGTTGGCGCCGATGACCGACGGGACACCGCAGAAGATGCCCTTTTCGCTGTATTCACCGTCCAAAGGAGCGCTGGCGGCCATGATTTTCCGTTCATCACGCAGGACGGCGCGGACCATGGTGGCACCGGTCATGCTGATGCCGTATTCCGTGCAGCCCTTGCCGGAGTACGTGACCCAGCCGGCTTTGATGGTCTGTTCCTGAACCTTGTCTTTATCGAAGACGTAGTTCGGATTTTCTTCCAATTCAGCCAGGGGCTTGCCGCCAAAGTGGATCAGCGACCAGGGGACGATCTGGGAATTGCCGTGTTCGCCCATCATGTAGGCCGAGAAGGAATGGTGGTCCAGGCCGGTCTGCTGGGAAATGGCGCTGACCAGACGCGAGCTGTCGAGACCTGTGCCCGTACCGAAAACGTGCCCCTTGGGCAGGCCGCTCTTCTTGGCGATGAGGTCTGTAATGACGTCGCAGGGATTGGTGATGTTGATGATGATGCCCTTGAAGCCGCCGGCCATAACTTTCGGGATGTAGTCGGCTACCTGAGGTACCGTGAAATGCATTTCATCGTCACGGTTGCCCGAAGCGCAGAGCTTGATGTCGCCGATGGCATTGACGATGACGTCGCAGTCCGCCAGTTCTTCATAGCTGGCAATGGTATAGTTAACACGATGAGGCATAAACATAACGGCGTCCATGAAGTCCTGCCGTTCGCTGACCAGTTTATCATGGTTGACATCACAGAGCTTGACTTCGTCGGCAATGCCTAAGACCCCCAGGTTGAAGGCCACATGGGCACCGACATGGCCCAGACCGATGACACCGACGATACGTTTTTTGAAACTCATAAAAATCCCTCCTTATTCTTATTATATCTATGTTATCAGGAAATCGTCCTGTTGTCTGTTGTAAATACTACGAAAAGTAAAGTGAACTTATACTTTTTTATTTATTTTTTCGGTGTCATCTAATTCCTTATGGTCATAACCTCAAATTCCCACTCCTCTCCTGTCTTGTCACAGATGGATTCTACGCAGGCACAGTTGTCAAACTTCGCCCCTTCCGGTAAATGGATTCCCTGCGGAGGAAAATATTTTTCCGGATCCTTCAACCATTTCAGGATATTCAGCCGCGTTTCATGCTTTTATTATATCTATTTTTATTGATATATCAATATATAGATTTGAAAAAATCAAAAAAAGTTGTACAATAGAGAAAAGTTATCAAATCAAGAAAGCAGGTGCTTCTACTATGACAAAAGAAGAAAAACAAAAAGCCATTACGACAGCCGGCAATCCAGCCAAACCGACAGGCGAAGCGGGCGAACAGATGCTGGCCCGCATGAATGAAAGCCATGCGCCCCTCACAGCCTGGGGCCTCTCGCACTTCACCTGGCGCGGCGATGAAGCCGTCCTCGACATCGGCTGCGGCGGCGGTGCCAATTTGCGCCGCATGAGCGCCCACGTGACGACGGGCCATCTGACGGGCATCGACTATTCTGCCACGTCCGTCCAGACTTCGCGCCAGACTAATGCCGCTGCCATTGCCGCCGGAAAAATGGAAATCTATGAAGGCTCCGTCGAAGCCCTGCCCTTTGCGGACAACACCTTCGATAAGATTACGACCGTCGAAAGCTTCTACTTCTGGCCAGACCCGCCGGAAAACCTGAAAGAAGTCCGCCGCGTCCTCAAACCAGGCGGCACGTTCCTTCTCATCGCTGAAATCTACGGCCACGACGGCCTCAGTGCTGAAGTCCGGGAAAATATCAAACGCTACCACCTCTATAACCCGACACCGGAAACCTTTGAAACCATTTTCCGCGATGCCGGCTTCCCCTCCGTCCAGGTCCACATCGAAAAAGACCACCGTTGGATCTGCATCGAAGGACAAAAAAAGCAGTGACCCCTATCATTTTTGGCAACCATCCTGCGAAGAATCGCAGGGGCATGCACGTGGCGCGCCCGTCTTGACGATACAACAACCGGGATACCCGCAGCGCATAGCGGGCCGCCCAAAGCCTTTCTGGTCCCTCTGGAAGTGCAGGACAGTTGCCAGAACGTGAAGGGTTAACAATGCCAAAAAAAAATCGCGGCCGGACGCCCTAACGGGCGCCGGCCGAAAAGAGTCCTAACGAAAAAATAAAAAGACCTAACTAAATTTTTTTTTGCTTCAGAGCCTAACCACCTGCAGCCAGGGAACAAGGGTAAATAGTACGGCTACGCCGCCCTTGTTCCCTGGCTGCAAGTGGTTTTCTTGTAAGGCGCAAAAAAAAAGAAAACATGGAAGGAGAGCCTCTCATGAAACCAAGAAATGTCACCTACAACTACAGCGCCTTACAAGACCTCATGAACAACCATTCACTAACAATTTCAGTATTGGCCCAAAAAATCTCCATCAGTCCCGAATCACTTACCAAGAAACTGAACTCTCAAAGTGAATTCACACAAGACGAAATCCGAAAAATCGTATCCCTACTCCGCATCCCTCCAGAAAAGATAACTCTCTATTTTTTCACAATTCTATAAGGTTAGCACTCACCATGCAAAAACGGGGCTGTCGCATCGCGACAGCCCCTGTGTGATATTATTTCAATGAAGCAATTGCCATCTCTATTTTTTTAGCCTCTTTCAAGGTCCGTATATTCTTGAACAGCCGAATAGGCAGGCAAATCCAGCCAATCAGCATGGCGATAAAGAATTTGATGAAAAAATATAAGACCCAACCGATAAGCGGCAATATCAGGAAAACATTCGGTGTAATCCGAGTCAGCATTTTCCAGCCAGGATAAACGCCGGCCATCATCCAAATGACTGCGATGGCGTTGAACAGCCCATTATATCCCTGGAAAGCAAAGACAAGGCCGATGATGGCGAAGACCGCTGTAATGGCAAACTCCTTGAAAACCTCATGTTTCGTGGCCTGCCAGCGTTTCAAATTACAGTCAGCACAAACAGGTATAGTCCATAAATCCATACATTCCTGGCACAATCCTTTTCCACAATCCACACAGGTCCCTACAGCATCTCGATCCGGATGATTATAACATTTCATAGCAAATTCCTCCTTATCTTAAATCCCATGCCAGGCATCGGTAATCGCGCGCCATCCTGATTTCAACAGATGTTCCTTCATTTCACTTTCCAATACGAACCGTGTCAATCCCAAGTTCGATAGCTCATTCATGATGCCCTGTGCATAAGTCGATTCCCCTAAATTAGGCCAGCCTTTCCAGTAAATAATCGCTTTGATGCGTTCCGAATGTTTGTCGGCCAAAAAATGCAGGTGATGGCCTTGGCGATCGTAATAAGTAAGGACCATATAGTGGAACTTCTGTTGATCGCCATAGTTCGTCTTGTAATTTCTCGTTCCCTGGACCCAGAATCCCGTATCCGGATCATGACTGTACACATCTTTGCGGTCAGCAGGATAGGCCTGCCCATACACCTTGATGACTTTTTCTGCTTTATCGCCTACTTGGATGCCCTTATCCGTCATCGGACCGGGCTTCAAGAAAATCAACTGTGTCAGTGTCCCAGCGGGATAACTGTAAAAATCACCCAAGAAACCGCCACGGCTAATCGTAATGAACATACTGTTATCAGTCTTGATGTACTGGTCATTCATCGCGTCATGTCCATAGAAACGGTAGCCATTGGCATTGATGTAATCCCAGAGGGGCGTTGCATTGTCATAGTCGAATTGGTTCATGACGCCGGCATCATCGACATAAGCAAAGCTCACAGGACTATACATCAGACACAATAAAAATATCCCCGTTGAAATCCATTTTTTCAGCATCGTTCTCCCTCCTATTGATTTGTTATCGAAACTATTTAGTCCTAAAAAAATACAGTGACAAATCGCGTACATCCAGACGTAAAATTTCTACACATCTACGGATTTCATCCTGCGTGAACTCAGTCCGCGAAGTCAGCTTGGAATATAGCGTAGAGCGGCTTATTTCTAATTGTTTTGCCAACTCTTCGCGGGTAATTCCCAGTTCTGCCATGCGGCCGTAGAGTTTAGAATAATCATACGTCATATCGGTCCTCCTTTTTGATTCGAAATCTGTACTTTTCTTCACAAAAAAATAGTACTATAAAAATAGCCTATCGTCAAGGCTTTTTGCACAAAATGTTGAGATTTCTAAACGTTTATTGTATACTTGTGAAAGAAAAGGAGGTTACCCCATGGAAAATAATATTTTTGGAAAACGCCTGAAACAAGCCCTTGAATACCGCCAGATGCGCGCTGTGGACCTGGCCCGCAAAACCGGTTTGACCCGCGGTATCATCAGTTCATATATAAATGGACGTTGGAAAGCAAAACAAACTAACGTCATGCTCATCGCCCGTGCCCTACATGTCTCCGAATCGTGGCTCATGGGGTACGATGTGCGCATGGAACCAGATACCGATTCCCTGACCAGCACCCTTTCCTCCGACGAAACTCAGTTGCTATCGCTTTATCGCACGCTGGACGATACGAACAAAAAAGCCGTCCTCGATTTTGTCCGCTTCAAAAATCTTGACAATGAACAGAAATGATTAATTTCGCTGTCATATCTTCAGTGAACTTTTTCATCGCCTGCATGCGATATCGTAGGGGACGTCCCAAAGGGCGTACCGCCGTGAATCCTGTACATAGCCGGAATTTATGACAGATAGCAAACGGTCATAATATAATCATGAGTCTGTCGCAGCGTAGCCACATCTAAGTCCGAATATCACAAAAGAAAAAAGGGCCCGCGCATGATGAAACACCATCATGCACGGGCCCTTTAAATCATTCTCGGGAACTGTCCTTCCCTCTATTCTTTTTCTGTATCGCCTTTAGCTGTGATTTCGAAGGGGATACGTTGTTCCCCGACGGATTTTTTGATGAAGATGTTGATTCCTGTGGACATACTCATGCCCACGGAATCGCAAAACTTTTCAAAGTCTTTTTTCAGCTTATCGTCGATGCGTA
>NZ_JANFQH010000005.1:0-72269 GCF_024436295.1 Megasphaera sp. SC8-1
GATGCGTATGCAAATCGTTGTCTGTGCCATGATTCCCCCTTTTATCCATTCAGGCGAGCCAGGATTTCCTGAATCTGTTTCTTCATTTCCTGGTTTTCTTTTTCCAAGGCATCGATTCGTTTATCCTTAGCAGCATCGTCGGCTTTGATAGCCGAGATTTCCGTAGCCTGGTCGTGGATGGTCTGTGCCATTTCAGCCTTGCTGACGCCGTTGTATGCGGAGCCTTTGCCAATCTTGAAGGAGACACCGGCATTGAACCCCGGGTCGCCATTGCCAAGAGAAACACCCATGTTGACCATGGTATTGGCATTCGGCTGGTAGAAGGCGCCGACAGCCGCCGCATTGGCGTTACGGTAATGACCATAACCGACAGCGAAGCTTGCTTTATCAGCCGGGTCGAAATCAAGCGGATGGAGCGCTGCCAAAGCATTGCTGCCGGCTGCCGCTCTGTTGATGTTCGTATCCAAACGGCTGTACGCGTTGTTCATGTCGCGGTAAATCTGCTGCGTGTTGGCGGCAGTCAGGCCGTTGACGTAGCCGACGTTAGCCGCACTGTTCGGGTCGTTAGCATCGCTGACAACACCAGTAATGACGCGGCCCTTGCCATCCTTGCCATTGACATCAATCTTCGTAGCCGTGCTATTGCCACCAATCTGGATGGTGTCACCTTTAGTATTCGTGTGGATGAGGTCACTCGTCGTCTTGAGTCCCGAATCCAGAGCAGACAGGTTCTGACCGACCGTATTGTTACTCTTGATATAGGAGCCATCCGTCGTGACATGAACTTCATTGTAGAGCGTGCCGCCGGAGATCAGGCCCGTATTGCCAGAAGCGACCTTGCCGTTACCTTCGACATTGACAGCATAGGTCGTTGCACCATCTTTATCAGTACCAGGTGCTACAGTTGTATTTGTACCAGCGATGACTTTAACAGCACCTTTTGCCAAATCCTTGATGACCTGTTTGCCCGCATCGGTGATATTGCCGAGATCTTTATTGGCTTTGTCGTCAAGACCTTTCGTGATGTTAGTTACTTTGTTGTCAACTTCACTCTTACTGTAAGTTTCGTTCTTCGTATAGACTTCCGACTTATCGGCCTTCGTATTTAATTTTTCATCGACATAAGTCTTATCGGCCTTCTTACCAAGTTCTTGGTCAACGTAGGATTTGTCCGCTTTGTTGGCAAGTTCTTTGGCTACAGCATCACTGGTGACCAGCTGCTTATTACCTTCTTTTACCTCATTGGTACCAATAGCCGAAGCCCAGGCATCTTTATTCGTCTTGACTGCATCAGTCGAAGCAGCTCTACCATCTGCATCTTTCAGATTTTCACCGATGTTGGATGGTCGACATTGGCCTTCATGCCTTCCAGTTTCTTCAGCTGTGCGACGTTGACGGCATCGGTATCGTTTGTACCAGCGGCTACGCCGTTAATCTGGCGGGTTACCTTACCATCAGCGGTACCGATGGATACAGCCGCATTGGTAGCCTTCCAAGTAGCAGTACCATCTGTCGAATCCTGACCGGTAGTAGGATCATAGCCTTCTACAGAATTACCTGCTACAGTTGCAATAGAACCACTGCCAATAGCTACACCATCAGCAACATGTGCTTCGGCCTTCTGTCCAAGGGCAACGGCCTTAGTAACTTTGTCTCCATAAACCCTAGCATATCTACCGATGGCAATATTGCTTCCGGAAATTGCATGGGATTCAGAGCCGATGGTAATACTGTTATCTCCTGCCGAGGTATTCACACCAATTGTAACGGCATTGCCGCCAGTTGCCTTAGCAGCACGACCAATAGCAACCGCATTGTCAGCACCAGTGTCGCTGGTTGCATTGGCATTGTGGCCAATGATGACCGCGTCATTAGCTTTAGTTTGAGTATTTTCAGTTTGAGTATTTTCAGTATCACTAGAACCAATGATTACCGTGTTCTTCTCTCTAGTCAGTGTATGATTATCGCCGATGACAATATTCGACTTGTTGGATCTTTTGATTGGCAGGACCTTGTCATCATCATAGCTGTCGCCGGAAAGTTTATTGTTGGCGCCGATGACATAATCATGCTTGCCGTTAATGACCTCATTGTTGAAGCCGTCGACGTAGTTATACTGTGAAGACTTTTCAGAGTTATAATCCTTGATAGCTGTATCGGAAGTGTCAGTAACCCATTCGCCTTTAGTTTTCTCTACCTGATTGCCCTTGACCGTATTGCCGACACCGACAACCTGGCTCATGTAGGCACTTTCGACGTTATTGCCGCCGCCCATAACCATGACCTGTCCGCCACTATCCTTGACAGCAGCCTGCAGAGCCTCACCGAGTTTCGCCGGATCGGATACATTGTCTAAGATGGCCCCAGCTTTCGTCGGATCAATGAGGCGGTAGGAATTCGTAACGGTGTTGCCTGCACCATAGATGATGGCTGCGTTAGAGTTCGTCGTCATATTGGCCTGGCCGACGATGCTGTTGGCTACGCCGCTGAATACTCCAGACTGGGCCGTACTCTGGTTAATATTAAATGTACCATAAGATAGAGCTGTTGCACCACGGAAATCATAGCCCATAAGTTTCACATCACCCGTATTGATGACGCCGGAATAGGAACCGGCTACGGTCGAAGCAATACCGTCTGCTTCCGTGCTGAAGCCGGATGCCAAACTGCCCATGCCTTTTGCACCCTTATTATCCGAATTGTCGGCAAGAAGATCTTTCACAGTAGGCAAAGTTTCTTGCGTGCTGCTTTTTTTGTCATTAACAGAATAGTACTTGATGTTATGAGTCTTATCGTTCAGCTTAGATGCATTATCTGCAACCTGTGCATCAAGAGCACTCAGGTTCTGGCCAGTCGTATTGTTTGCCGACACATAATTCAATTTCTTGCCAGTTTCTGCAACCGGTGCGTCGTAGTTGTACAGCGTCTTGCCCGTTACCAGCTGGTCGGAAGTAGAAGCATTTGTAGCAGTAGTGGTCGTGCCTTTAGAGAACGCATCTGCGCCAAGAGCCTGGCCCCAGGCAGTTTTGCTGGCCTGCTGTGCTGCTGCTTCCTTACTGGGATCTTCAATCGGGGTATTTTCAGCATCAAACTGAACATTACCATTTTCGTCTATCTTGTAAACTTTGACGTTACTACCTACACCAGAAGCATTCTTAAGTTGCTCCATAACAACAGCATCATGATCTTCGATGCCGTCAGCAGCCTTAACGAGACGATTGTAGTAAGCAGAATCATAATATGTCTCTTGAATATCAAAATCGTTGTAATCAATAATAGTACCATCAGGATTACGTTCTCCATCGGCGCGCTCTTTCCAGATTATTTTATACCCGGATACGTCGCCTTTATCATGGCCGAAAGATATGGTTTGGGGAGCGTCTGCTGTAGCCTTATCTCCGATTGCCGTTGCAAAATTATCGAATACTTGCCCATCCATTTGGACCCCGGATGCCAGCTGCTTCCCCTGCCCCAATTCTTCACACTCTTTGTCAGTCATATCTCTTCTACTAAGCCCAGTTCCAGTAACAACAGACTGATGGCCAGCAGCTAAAGTGTAAGGAGCATCTATTGATGTAGAACCGCCAAGAATGCCTACTGAATGAGCACCATTAACAACACCATACCATCCACCAATAGAGGTTGCTGTATCTCCACCAACAAAATTATAAAGTCCACCAACAACAGTACTAGTGTTACCATAAGCAATATTCGCCTGACCACCATTTGCCACAGAATCCTCGCCAAACGCATCATTGTATCTACCTCCCATGATAGCTGTACGAGTACCAAAAGCAGTATTCACCCAACCACCATAAACAGCAGAAACTCCACCTACAGCCGTATTACCTGTACCACCACTGACTATTGCATTATCACCAGAAGCGGTATTGCCAGATCCACCAACAGCTACAGTACCACCGGTAATGATCGTGCCCTTCTTACTAAGGGTAATTATAGCGCCAGTCGTTGTACCGTCTGTTGTTGTCTGGTTGCTGATAGAGGTGATGCCCTTCAGATCTTTGTTCAGCTTGATTTCCAGTTTGGATGCCTGAGTCGTGCCATCCGCACTTTCTGCTGCCGGAGTTGAAACGACACCGATATTTCCTTCTGTCAAATCTTTTTCCGTTGCAGCGCCGCCCGTGATATTGAGCGTCGTGTTGAGTTTTGTTGGAGTTTGGGTGTAGTCTTTCGGCACATCTTTTTGCACATCGCCGGTAAAGGTAATGCCATCATCCAGATTGGCAATGTATTCAGTCCCATCTATAGCATTTGAATATACCAGACGGCCTTTCAGGTCATTCGGTGCATCAGTAGCACTATGTAGATAGGTAGAACCTATTGTCCCCTTAGCATCAATATTGTTAAAGGCAATATATCCTTGTGCATTATTGTTATAGTCTTCTCCTACACCGAGGACGACGCCGCGCTTTGTCCCTGAAGTACCGTCTTCTTTTCCATAGTTGACACTAACCGTAGATCCATCAATGCTCACACGATTTCCCAAGTTACTGGCTTCAGTAGAATCGGAATACACATTCAGGCTGCCACCCTCGCCTTCAGTCGCTTCCCCAAGGACGATATCCTTGTTCAGACCGATTTTGACGTTAGAGCCATCGTTAGAAATCTTTACGTTTTTATGATCCGTTGTCCCGTTCTTTCCATCAACAGCAGGCGAAAAGTCGACAGTCTTGCCAGAGGTAATAGTTGTGGAAGAGCTGTAACCGTTGGTGCTTAGGTTCCAGCCCGTAGTCCCGATGGACTCAATGGCTTTGTTCATCTGTCCCACCGTAGCCACATCAGTGTCACCTGTACCGTCAGCAACATTGGTAATTCGGCGCTTTAAAGTCGAACTACCTACGGAAACATAAGGTGTAGCAGAACTTGTATCCGTAGCGTCTGAATAGGCACCGATGGCGATGTTCCCGTCTTTGGCTTGAGCGCTATAGCCTAAAGCAACGGAAGACCATTTGATTGACGGTTTTAATTTGATCCCATAATTATCGTCTTGTACCGTACCGGAAGTTCCTGCACTTCCTTCGTAATCTACTACCTGGCTGGTTTCTTGGGTATTTTCAGCGACGGCATTGGAACCGATGGCAATGGAACCCCAGCCGGTGGCATTAGACTGGAAACCAACAGCTGTTACATAATTGTTTCTCATTCCGACAGGATCATTCTTTCCCCCGTCATTATATCTGTCGAGTTCCCCGATAAACACACTGCCTTTTGACTGTCCGGCATTGCGGTTCCCAATGGTAATCGTCTGCTCTCCTGCCTGTGCATACAAGCCCGCAGTGACAGCACCCGGTTCCTTTGCACCGCCGCCCTTATAGTTGGGTAATTCTTGCCAAGAGCGGTTATTGTTGATATTGCTTAATTTATATGGATACTTCGTCCACTGATTTGTTTTTTCATCAAAGTACCAGTAGTAACCATTGGCTCCTACATAGTCATTATTTTTCAGACTTTCAGTTCCGTCTGCTGCCTGCGCCACTGGCATCCCTACAAACGAGAAAGCTCCCAAGGCCAGCAACACAGCTGCCGTCAAGGCTGCTTTGCTTCTGACTGTATGACTTTGTGTGGTTTTGCAATGACTTTTTGCTAGTTCCGAGACGACAACGTAGCAATGTCTGGTTTTGCTGTAAATGACTTTAAATATTTTGTTCATAATTTTGCGCATCCTTTACTTATAATGACTTCACCTTATATACCATGTAAGATTTTTCCGATGCACCGCCTTTCACTATATTGCATTTTTATGTATTTTATATGGTCTTTTTGTGATATCATTATAGCACTTATTTTTGTTAATAAAAGGCTTAGTAAAGCCATTTTGCAGCTGTATAGACATCAACTTGTTATTACATTTTTATTCTTTTTATTGTAAATTATTAATATTTATTTAATACTATATATTAATAAAATATTACAAAAAATTTTACAAAAAAAAGAGCATTTCATGGAAATTCTCGCTTGAGGGGTTCATAAAATGCTCTCTTTTTGTATATAGACATGGGACAATTTTGCAGGGAATCTGCACAGAAAAAAGACCGTGTATGATGAAACATCATACACGATCCCGTTAATCTGTTTCTGGCCCGAAATCCCAAAATCCGGTTCCCGTTTCCGGATCATATTTCCGCCGAATTCGTCCGCCAAGGACGGGCCGTAGTTCGATTTCAGCCGTGTACAGAACTTCAATCGACTTGATATGCCCTGCCGCAATATGATGTTCGCCATCTTTTTTATAAGAAAAAGCCGCGTGGGTGTGATGGAAATAGGCACCCGCATCATCAGTAACGACATTCCCAGTCAGCGAGACTAGTTCCAGCATCCCTTTCAGCTCTTGGACCTCAAAACTCCCCGTTTCCGGAATAAACGTCTGGATTTCGGCCGAACGGCAGCCGCCAATACCCGAAAAAATAGCCGATTCAATCTGTTCATTCTGACAAATCCCTAAAATCGTGCTGATGATTTCATCCCCCTTGTCCATCCGAACATAATAAGTTTCACCAAATTTACGATAATCCATATGTCATGCCTCCTTGTAGCACACTGACCTACTGCCATTGTAAAGCCGGCACCAGAAAAGAGTCAAGGCAAGCACCATGGCGGTATTTTGGTAATTGCTCCTAAATCAATTTATTTTGTTTAGCAAGTTCCTTGATGATGGAAAGTGATAATTTGGTATACTTTGCGACTTTGTCTAAATCCACACCATCCTTGAGCATTTCCAAAGCTGATTCCAATTTTCCCTTCATCAGACCATCTTCATACAATCCTTCTCCTAAGTTGCACATGAGCTTCAAATCCCCCTCTCCTTCTTGTGTCAAATCAATCCCAAAATCATTATGCAGGGCCGTAATCTTTTCGTTGGCATTCTTTGACGATTTGAACATCAAATCAAGCAGATTTATCAGCTGGTCTTTGACTTTGCTGTTCCCTGATAATAGATGATAGGTCCCCATTTTCCTAATTGTATCAATTTTAAACTTTTTGCACAATTAGGAATATCCTCTCCGTGGTTCATAAAAGCTTACCAATAGACAAGAACAAACTGTGATTGAATCTCTCTAACGGGCCGCCCTGTTCGGGTCGGCCCCTACGCACAAGGCCGTTGGTCGTGTATTTTTTTAGCCGGTAAACGTTGTTTCCATTTATCGCCTGACTGCGATTCTGTAGGGGCCGTCCTGATAAAGGCGGACCGCCTGAATTTTGTGCATAGCCGGAATTTATGACGAATGGCACATGGTCGTAATACAATCGTGAGTTCGTCGCGGCGGAGCCGCATAGAGTCCGAAAAAAGTGACGTGGTTCGTGGTTGGTGATTCGTGGCTCGTAAAAACCTGCCATTATAGCAGAATGGGCTGTGGCCGCATCTCACAGCGGGCCGCCCTGTCCGGGACGGCCCCTACGCACAAGGCCATTGGCCGTGTATTTTTGTAGCCAGTAAACAGAGTTTCCATTTATCGCCTGGCTGCGATTCCGTAGGGGACGTCCCAAAGGGCGTCCCGCCACAGCTGTCCGTTTTGGCAACCGCCCTGCGCCTTCCTCTGGTCGGCACCTGACGGGCCAAAAAGGCCGCGTGAATCCCGTGTACAGCCAGAATTTATGACGAATGGCACATGGTTGTAATATGATAGTGAATTCGTTGCGGCGGAGCCGCATCGTAGGGGCTCGCACGTGGCGAGCCCGCGTGAATTCTGTGCATAGCCGGAATTTATGACGAATGGTACATGGTTGTAATATGATAGTGAGTTCGTTGCGGCAAAGCCGCGTTGAGTCCGAGGTAAAACCTATTGTATTTTGGTACACTTTGGGAACTTTTGAAAAAGCAAAAGCCTTACAAATGGCTTGGTTAAGCGATTTGTAAGGCTTGTTGAAACTATTCCCATTCTATGCTCTACTGAATTTCGCCAAACTAAAATGGCTTAATTATCGCATTTCTGGTTCATCCATTTCGTAAAAGCAGACCTATATTCGTGTTTTATACTAAATCTTGGTACAATTTTGGTACACTTCATCTCTGAAAAATCTCCTCACCAGAACATAGCCAAAAACAACATAAAAATTCAGACAGCTTGCCCCTTAGTCATCAATACTTTACGATTGACATAAGTGAAATATCCTTGCCTGTGCTTCATTCAAAACTAAAACTTCTGCTTTCCATATTTTCAATAGAGCATGTAATCGTTTCTGTAAAGCCTCTTGTACTGAATTGCACCATTCTTTCTGATGATTTTTGATGATTAAGATGAATTGGATTTTAGGTTGAGAATATAAATGTCTTTGAAGCTCTTTCCCTAATACAATACTGCCACTCACACTTTGTACCTCACTATGAATGGCACTACAAATCAACAGGGAATCAAGAAATTTTTTAGCAATTTCATCAATGAACTGGTTGAAAGCCATCCCTTCGTGACTGTTAGGGTTCGGTGCAGATGTTTTAGCCTCGATAAACAGAACATATACGCCTCGCCTTAGTTCTTTGAGTGTAAGACATTCTACGACAGAAATCCCCTTACCTCTCAACGATGCATACAGCTCACTTTTCTCTATATAAAAGGATTTGTCTTCCTCAAAAGAAAATTTCATGCCAGATTCTTCAAAAGTAAGCATACCTATCCTCCCAACGACCAATCCACTTCTTGCTGGTATAATCGGATGGATTCATCAATAATAGAATTATCGGGCATCCCGTCTTCCATATCATCATAAGATGGCTTCCCATCGGCTGTTAAAGACAATACCGGAATGGACAGGCTATGCATTTTAGCTAAAAGATACAATTTTTTTACGACGAAATATGAATGAGTCGCAATAAAGAACTGAATCCCCGCTTGAGACAATTCAAAAATCATATCTAAATAATCGGAAATGGCCTTCGGGTGAAGCGCCGATTCCAGTTCATCAATAAAGATAACTGCGTGGTTATCCAAATAACGATTAGAGAGCAATCGATTGAAAATAGCAATTTTTTTTACCCCTTCTGAGGTCATCCCAATCGTAAAGCGCGCATTTCCTCGTTTATAGTACCATTCATTCTTTTGATCATCGTATTCTATCTTCCCCTTGATGACCTGTTCCAATTTTTTTCGTCCATCAGCAAAAGCATCAAAATTCCGCCCCCGCTGTGGAGCAATTTGCAGTGCCTTAACCAAATCAAGATACGTATCGTCAAATCCAAATAACGAATCTTGATCTCGCGATTTCAAGATGATGTTAAAAAGCGATAAGACTTCCTTAGCAGGAATAAAAACAGATTTATTCTGACGCGGTGTATCAAAGGTATTTTGAATTTTGCCGATTTTCATATTCGTATCTTTTCCGAAAGTAAAACAAAACTCGGCCGAGTCCTCAACCATAGAAAAATTTAACGCACTCTTCCCTTTCTTAACCAAGTCTCCCAAAGCTTCCACTTGAAAAGTCCAGTACAATTTTTCGGCTAAAATATCTGCCAATTCACGTTTATCATTCCCTTTACCATACTGCTCCAAAGTGCGTAAAGCAGCGTAAAGTGCTTTCAATAAAATCGTCTTGCCACTACTATTTTCACCAATAATTAAATTTATATTCTGCAATGATGTCCATTGCAAATTTTCATGCTGACAAAAATTTTCCAGCTGTATCTTCTGAAGCACTGGCCTCGCCTCTTTCTTGATAACTTTAGTACCATCATACCGAATTCCAAGAAATAATACAATGCCGCTTTCCAGCTTAATCCGTTTCTGACCCGAAATCTCAAAAGCAGTTCCTGTTTCTGGATCATATTTCCGCTGAATCCGTCCCCCTTGTCCATCCAGACATGATAAGTTTCACCAAATTTACGATAATCCATATGTCATGCTCCCTGTAACATCATAACCTACTGTCATTGTAAAGCCGTCACCAGAAAAGAGTCAAGGCGGAAAAGGTCGTGTATTGTAAACAGCTGCCTGCGGCCATAGAAAAATTCAGTGAAAATCTCCTTTTAAAAGGTTTTTCTTTCAAAACGCCAGCCTATTTCTTGTTTTGAGGCAATCCAGTATAATAAAGACAAACGGAGGTGATTGAATGATTTATGTTACCGGCGATATTCACGCCAATCCGGCAAGGCTGGGTATGGATGCATTGGCCCAGCGTGGGATTCATATGAAGCCAGAAGATTATATCATCATTTGCGGCGATTTTGGGATTCCCTGGGTCGGGGAATCGAATGAAACAGATCACAAGTGGCTGGAATGGCTGGCCCAGCTGCCGTATACGGTCCTGTTCGTCGATGGGAACCATGAGAACTTCGACCAGCTCTGCCGCTATCCAGTGAAAAGCTGGTCCGGCGGCCGGGTCCATGAACTGCGGCCCAATCTCTATCACCTGCTGCGCGGCGAAGTCTTCACCCTCGAAGGCCGGACCTTCTTCACCTTCGGCGGGGCCAAGTCGACGGACAAGGCACAGCGCTGGCCTGGTGTGTCCTGGTGGCCCCAGGAAGAGGCGTCGGCCGAAAACTTCGACAATGCCGCCAAAAACCTGACAGCCCACGACTTCACTGTCGATTACGTCATCACCCATACGGCGCCGGCCCGCTTTGTCGACCAAGTCGCGGACATGAGCCAATGGATTGATGGCTGCAAGACCTCCCAACTCCTGAGCGGTCTGGAAGAGCTGATGACCTATAAGAAATGGTATTTCGGCCATTTCCATGTCGACTACATTCGGGACGACTCCGTGGCCGCCTGGATGTATCAGGACGTCGTACCGATCGAGAAAAAATGATGCACCGAAAGGACGTGATAGGATGGATGACGTCATGGATGAACGACTTCCGGATCAGGAAATATGGGTCAAAGCCATCGTTGCAAGGCAAAATGAATCTCAGTGGCGGGTAACCGATGGGAGCAATGCCTTTGAAGTTTATGTCGAAAAGGATGTCCTGGACCGACTCAAACGGGAAAACCTCAAGATTACCCGCGGAAATATTTTCCGTATCCGCTACTATATCCGGCAAAGCGTGAAGAATCATGACTTGTCGAGCCAGTATGTCGTTACGGAAATACTCGAAATCAAGAAGAGAATGAAGCAAATCGAAATGCCCTGGACCATCCAGTAAGCACTGAGGGAGGTGATTCTATGATTTTACAGGAAGCCTTGCGGCAGGCTGATGTACAGAAATTGGCGGCGGCGACGTATGAATATCATCGCGCTGCTGATTCGGGTCCAACCGTGTATGATGAAAAGCGATGTCATGGGGTTACGAAAGCCTATTCCGATTTCATCCAACGGCTGCTGACTTTGTCCCCAAAAAAGGAAGACGAGCAATGCTTGCTGCCGGATAACGATGGGCCTTTCATGACCGCTGCATTATATTTGTATAGTGATGTGCGTGCCGCTCTAGCCCAATGGCAGCTGGAAAAGTGCTACACGAAAGCGGAATTACAGCACTTTTCGACGGCTGAACTCAAAGCCATCCATCAAACGCAGCAACAGCATCAACCTGATAGTTATGCCTATACGTTTGAACCTTGGGAAAAGATGCTGGCTGTTGATATTTGCTGGCCGTGCGATTTTTCAGAGGACGAAAAGTTGCAATTTTTAGCCGCCGTGTTATACGAAATATCTTTTTGCGGCGTTACCTTGGAAGAGCATCGCCGTGCCCTGGCAGAAATGGAAGACGAATGGCAAGCCGTGAAGGACGCACAAACCTATCCGTTCGACGAATTCCGTCGTGAAATGGGCTGGGACGCCCTGCCCAAACGGGCTATAACGGAAAAACGCGAAGACATCATCAACTCGATTCTTGCCATTCAGCAGACGTATAAGATGTTCCAGCGGGTCTTTACGATTTTGTAAGAGCGAATTTTAATAGTACTACACATACACATGTGTATGTGTACATGTGTATGTGTAATTGTGAGCCCCGTCTACGCCGTCTTTCCGCTCTTGTCTTTCCATAGCGATTGTGCTATCGTTCAAATAGAACAACGAGGAGGTGTTCGCATGAGTCGGGAATTGGAACAATGGCTACTAGAGGAGCGAAGAGAAGGATTCAAGGAAGGATTCAAGGAAGGGTTGAAGGAAGGTGAAGACCGAGTGGCGGCCTTATTTAAACGGATGAAAGCCGACGGCCGCTTGCAGGACTTCTCTAACGCCCTCAAAGATAAGAATGTCAGAGAAAAATTATATAAAGAATACGGTATCGAATGACCTAAAGGCCCCGTGCGGAACGCGCGGGGCTTTTTTCTTCTAGATTAATCACTCTTATCGTATCAAGACGGAAGAGATATCTGTCTAGACTTTCATGCTTATTTTATTTATAATATAAGCATGAAAGTTGGTGATTCCTATGAAGCAAACTTCCGATTTCATTGATACCTCCGGTATGTTGCTAACCAAAAATGCGATACAGGGAGGCATCAAAAAAGATGAATTCTATCGTTTTATTGCAGCCAATCATTTTGAAAAGGCAGCCCACGGTATATATCTTTCTCCGGAAGCCTGGGAAGATGAGTCTTTCGTGCTTCATCAACGCTGTCCGCAAGCTGTCTTTTCCCATGATGAAGCCTTGTTTTACCATGGACTGACCGATCGTGAACCTATGCAACAGACTCTCACGATTTATTCTGGCTACAATACCCAGAAACTGAAAGAATCTGGCATCAAGGTTTTCACAGTAAAAAAAGAATTATTGAATGTAGGAAAGATTATAGTTGAAAATTCCTATGGGCACAAAATTCCGGTTTATGATTTGGAGAGAACCATCTGTGATTTGATGCGAAGTCGCCGTTATTTTGAAATCCAGGATTTTCAGACAGCCATAAAGACCTACGTAAAACGCCCGGATAAAGATTTGAACAAACTTATGACTTATGCCCCTCTTTTCCGTGTTGAAAAACGAATCCGCCAATATATGGAGGTACTTTTGTAATGAAACTGACTCAGGCTCAATTGAAAGGCCGCCTTAAAAGCCTTGCACAGAAAAATCACGCAGACGCCCGGAGTCTCATTCGTATTTATATGATGGAACGGTTCCTGGAACGAGTATCAACTTCTCGCTATAAAGACAACTTCATTATTAAAGGGGGAATTCTTGTAACGTCCCTGATTGGTGTTGCCCTGCGCTCCACCATGGATATTGATACCACCATCAAAAATCTGAATCTTTCTGAAACAGATATTTGTCAAACTGTGGAAGAAATTTGTGCCATTGATTTGCAGGACGAGATTACTTTTCAGATTAAGCAAATCAGTCACATCATGGATGAGATGGAATACCCTGGTATTCGCATTACCCTGAATGCTTACCTTGGCAAAATGCCGGTTCCTATGAAAATTGATGTTTCCACGGGAGATATCATTACACCTGGGGAAGTCCAATATCAGTATAAACTGCTGTTGGAAGACCGTTCAATTCCATTGTGGTCCTATAACTTGGAAACATTGCTGGCTGAGAAGCTGCAAACTGTTCTGGCAAGAGGAATCTTGAATACTAGAATGAGAGACTTCTACGATTTATATGAGCTGACCAGTGTCTATAAAGATAAAATCGACCAGTTGCTATTGAAAGATGCTTTTCATGCCACCTGCACGAAGCGCGGTTCCCTGCTGCTTTTGACTACGGGTCCTCAGATTATCTCTGCCCTTCAGCAGGATTCCCATTTAATGGAAATGTGGAAATCTTATCAACAGAAGTATTCTTATGCCAATGAGATTTCTTACATAGACATCATGCAGTGTACCCAAAACCTCTATGAGGTTGTTTCCCGCATGTAGAAAGGAAAAGCAGCGTGACGAGGCATCTATCCAACCAATATCATAAAACTGAAGGAGGTGTTCACCATGAGTTTGGAATTGGAACAGTGGTTATTGGAGGAGTACAAAGAAGGCTTGAAGGAAGGTGAAGACCGAGTGGCGGCCTTGTTTAAACGGATGAAAGCCGACGGCCGCTTGCAGGACTTCTCTGACGCCCTCAAAGATAAGAATGCCAGAGAAAAACTATATAAAGAATACGGTATCGAATGACCGGAAAGCCCCGTGCAGAACGCACTGGGCTTTTGTTTTTTTGTGCCTAAAGAGTCCTAACGAAGAAAAAACAGACCTAACTTTTAAGGGTTGCTTTTGGCGCAAAAATATAACATGGGGCCGGGACTCCGGCAAGGGTAAAGTGTACAGCGAGCTGCCCTTGCCTGCATCCCAGCCCCATGTTTTTTGTTGCGCGTAAAAGCAAGAACCAAGTGGTTCTGGAAAAGATTTCACCCAAAGGAGCGAATGACCATGAAAACCAATGAACGCGCAAAATACATTTACTTGACCTTACAGTTACTGCCGACCGAGAAAGAACACGAAGCGTTGCAAATGACCTGGGACAACTACAAAAAAGCATGCAATACTTTTTCACGAATTAAGTATTTGAAACTGGCAAAAGGAAAACATATGAATGTTTCTGCCTGCAAAAAAGAAGAACCAAAATCAGCCCGCGCATTAGCCCAAAGATTGCTTCATGCGGTTTACGAAAATAGCATCAAGTACACAGTGGAAGAAGCTTATAAAAACCAGGAAGACAGCAAAAAGTTGGCGCTGATTGTTTTCGGGGAATATGATGAAACGAACGTTAAACTTCTTGCCATCCCATATTTTCGCAAGCCGACTTTCACAGTCGATTTTTCCACGAAAAAATGCCGATTGGATCTTGCAAAAAACTTCCAGAAGATAGCTTTCACTATCCCCAAAGGGTTGCCAGAACCACCGGAATCCTGGGAAGTCAAACGGGCTTACTTGAAGCTTATCTATGGGACTTGGTATCTGACATTAGGGTTCTCCAATCCGACAATTAAAACAGAGGTCAAGCCAGATACCCATATCGTCGGTATCGACCGCGGAGAAATCAATATTGCCACGACTTACTCCCCGGATAAAGGAGCCAAGCGATATAGCGCAAAGGACTACTCCACCTCTTGTAAGGGCGGTACGAAAGACGATTACCACAAGAATCTTTTTGCAAAAGATGTCATTGTCGCACAGGAAATCGTAGAGAGAGAATCTCCCGATACGATATTTGTTTTAGAAGACCTGCATTTCAATAAATTGCGAAAAGGATGGTCCTATCGTAATTTCAGTGACGCATTCATCTACCTTGCGGCCTTGCACCACCAATGTGTATTCTTCTGCGACCCGCGCAACACCAGCCGGACCTGTCCCAAGTGTGGCGAAGTCACGAATACAAAACGCAATCGTGATGAACACCGATTCATCTGTTATAGTTGTGGTTACGGCGAAAAAGAAATCGTAAATGATGATGAAAATGCGGCCGAAAACATTTACCTTCGCGGCCGAAAAGAACTTTTAAAAGATGATTTCTGAGTAAAGGTTAAGAATGAGTTGAACCATGCTACACATGCACATGTGTATGTGTAGCATAAGCTACGCTTTTATCAAAAATCTTAAGTTTTGAGATGATCGAAAATATGATATAATAGCTGCATCCATAAAGTCTCAAAACCCCTACTCATAACTATAGTTTAAAAAGGAGGCCCTGAATATGAAATATGGTTATGCCCGCGTCTCAGCATTGGTTCAACTGAAAGGCAATTCCTTGGAAGAACAGCAGCAGGAATTAATTGCGGCTGGCGTTGCTAAAGAAAATATCATCTGTGAACAATACTCCGGGAAGACGACGGCCCGGCCTAAATTTGAAGTCTTGATTCAAAAACTGATGCCTGGCGATGAGCTAGTATGTTGCAAGCTGGATCGTTTTGCCAGGAACGTAGAAGACGGCTTGCGAACGGTCCGCCAGCTCTCCGACAGAGGCATCGTCGTCAACATTTTGAATATCGGCCGAATCGACAATTCAGCCGTCGGAAAACTGACGCTGACCATCATGTTGGCCTTCGCCGAATTTGAACGATCCATGATTCTGGAACGGACTGCTGCCGGGAAGGCGGTAGCAAAAACCAAGGCCGGCTATCGAGAAGGACGGCCGCCTTATAAAAAAGCAGTCATCGATAATGCCATGGAACTATTGAAGACTCATACCTACAAAGAAGTCGTGGAAATTACGGGCATAAGCCGGGCTACATTGGCCCGCTACAAGCAAAGATATGAACTCCGGGTCACCGCCGTAACGCCCTGCCCAAATCAGATTCTAAAAGTCATATTCTCTAACGGAGAGACGCGCTGGTTCGACACCAAGAAACTGAAAGGACCCGCCTTTGCCCCATTGAAAGATAAGGCCGTATTCGAGAAGCCTGTCATTTTTCACGGCATCATTACTTGGGCTGACGGAACCGTTGATGTGGCTCCAGAAACGGTCTATATGGAAAGCCAATGTGACGAGGCATCGGTCTGACAAAAATCATAAATGCAAGATCCTTTTTTGCTTGACATCCCCCCCAAAACGATCGTACGATCAGACTATGACAAGGTCCAAAAACAGTGGGCCTTTTACTAAGAACTCGGCCAACAAGTCTTATAGCGACTTTGCTATAGGGCGTTCCAAGACAGACAAATGCGCACTTACCCATTCGTTCGGAATGGTGTGCGCCTCCGCCCGGCGGAAGGGGGTGCCGCGACTTGTCGCGGATGCCTTACGGCTTGGACCCTAAAGGCCCGTACAATCAGAAAGGAGTATCACTCATGGCCCATTTCCATCTTTCCATGAAGGTCCAGCCACGCCAAAAAGATGGCAGAAAACTATCGGCCAAATTACATTACGACTACATCGCCCGCCAAGATAAGTATGCCCATCTGAAAGGACGTCAGGAAGACTTTGTCCTTGCGGAAAGCGGCAATCTTCCGGCCTGGGCTCACGGCAACGCCGGCACGTTTTGGAAGGAGGCTGAGGACCATCGCAGCCCGAGCGGAACAGCTTACCGGGAAATCGAAATAGGGCTCCAGGAAGAACTCTCCCTCGAAGATAACTTGACTTTGTTAAAAGGGTTCATGAACGAATTCCATATCGACAACTACGCCTACACCTTTGCCCTTCACAGTAAGGATTCGTCGCTGGAACAGGGCCACACCAACATCCACGCGCACCTCATGTTCTGTGAAAAAATCCAGGAAGCTGACCGGCCGCTGGGGCCGGATAAATTCTTCCAGCGTTACCGGGAAACGGCTAGCGGCGAGAAGACCGGCGGCTATCTGAGCAGTCGGGAATTCAAACCAAAATCGGTGCTTCGTACTATGCGCAAGCGCTGGGCCGAACGGGTCAACGAGATGTTCAAGGAGCGCGGCATCGACGCCGAAATCACGGAAAAAAATAACGCCGACCGCTACGATGAACTCGTCGAGCAGGGGCGTTATGACGAAGCCGAACTGGTAAATCGGACGGCTGCTCCCCACCTCGGAAGAGCCTACCGGAACGACGCCATCATGGAAAAACTGCGGGATATGGAAGACGAAGAAATGAAACGCGATAACCTCGCCCTCAACGACGTAGACCCTGATACTTCCGACGAAGCCGAACAGGCCGAAACGGAAGAACGGGTAAAGGCCTTTGCGGAAAAATCCAAACAGGAACAGATGCTGATTCTCTTCGTGAACGACCTGCAAATCCGCCGCCTGGCAAGGGTTCTCCAGCAGGAACGGCTCAGACAAAGACAGGCCCAAAAAGAAAGTCGGGCCGAAGGGAAGGAAATAAAAGATCCCCTCATCATCACTGCCGGCGACCTGGACCTCAAGATGGAAGAAGAAGAACTCCGTTTGAGACAGCTCGTCGACGAAGCCAAGGAAACCTATCGGAAGGCCCGTTGTGAAGTCTGGGAAGAAAAACCGCTCGAGGACGAAGCCATCGCAAGTGTCCTCGGCGAAAACTGGCGTAAGGAAAAACAACGTCTCTTGGGACTCCAGGGAACCCTGAAAGCCATCCGGAGGCACCTGGATGACAAACGGAATCCAGAAGAAGAAAAGGCCTTTTTGAGACGGAATTGTCGCGTTATGACGGCCTATGATGACTGCCGGAAAAAGATGGCCCAATGGGACAAACTCCAGGCCGAAAAACAAAGCGACATCGACGCAATTTATAAAGCTTTAAAAGCGAAAAACGACGCCAATCGAAAAGCTTCTAACTTGGCCTACGGCGACTTGAAGGGCAAGGAAAAACAGCTCCGCGCCTTCCACGACAAACGTCTCCAATTAGAAAGGAATTACGCACCGGACCAAATCCTGTTTGCCGAAAAACTGGCCCGAAAAGTCCAGCCCTACTGCAAGGTCCTCGGTCGCCAGCCGTTGAAGGACTTGATGCACGGACCATACCAGGGGAAAGAGTATTATTTGACGGGAGAAGTCAATTTCGATCCCGAAAAACGGGAATGGCGAGCCTTGGCAATCCGTACCGGCGATGACATGGATCAGGGCAAAGCTCCGCTGTATAAAGTACGATTACATGAAGAAGGGCCGGATCAGGACATTACCATTTTTGAAGTAAAACCGACGAAAGAACGGATTGCCATGTACAAAGAACTCTATCAAGATCAGCCACGCTGCCAAAGTGGGAAATTCCGTGCCAAAGCCTACAATTCTCAAGGCCATGAAAAGCCTTTCAAAGGGGCCTCTCCGACACCACCGCGGCCCATCGCAAAGGCGGCTGTTCAGAAATTAAACGACCTCATGGACGAAGCCATGAAGAGCGAAACGGGACGCATTGTCATCCATTGGCAGGATAACGAACGCCATTACATCAAGAAAACAAAAATGGAAAAGATAGAAGAAGAACTTTATAAGGGACGGTCATTATAATTCTACGTCGGGCAGATCCATGACGACTTCGCGGGCCAGGGTTTCCTGGCCCGTTTTTTCATTGATGACCTTCAGGTAGTAGCGATCGTTGAGGTCGTAATTCTTCTTCTGCAAATCAAAGGACAAGACAACGATACGGTCACCGGGAGTGGCAGCCTTGCTTTCCGCCCGGTACAGGACTTCGTTGGAAATGATTTCGCCACTGCCCGTTTCAAAACGTATCCGGTAAGTGACGGGCTTGACGACGTCACTGATGACTTGTTCCTGATAGAAGCTGAATTTGACGTGGAAGGCCGTGATTTTCCGAATATCGTTGATGAGGGCCAGGCCGACGTCTTCCGTATCGACGAGACCTTTCCGCGTGCTGATGAAAAGGCACGGTACCAGCAGTTCCTGCGGGGACAATCCGCCGTGTACATAGTTCATGCCGCCATGGCATTTAAAGACGCTCATGCCCTTGGCCAGGACGATAGAACGCGTGTCTTCATTGACCAGGATCTTCCCTAAGGGAATGGAGTAAATTCCTTCTCGGTCCACCGGCTGGTCCGTCAACAGGAACCGGCGGTCGGTCATCCAGGTCTTCCCGGCTTCGACCGTGTCCAGTTTATCCGTTGGGTCGAGGGCCTTGCGGGTGTACAGGAAGCCGTGGTCGGCCGTAATCAGGAAGCGATAGATATTGCCGCTCTTGGACAGGCGTTTGACCAGTCTGAAGAGTTCGTCAATCGTCTGATCTGCCGCCTGAAAGACGGAGTTCTCCGTTTTCGAGGCTTCGCCTGTCGCATCGATTCGGTTATGGTAGACGTAGATGACTTCTTTCCCAGCAGAAAAACTTTTCAGTTCCGATACTTTCATGGCAATAAGTTCATCATAAAGAATGGCTGCCGAATGAGGATTCTCTTGCTGCAACAATTTTTCCCGTTGCTCTGTCGACGCACATGGCTTGCCGTCTAGCAGGACCTTGGGCGTATCATCCCGGGTCAGTACTAGCGTATCGTGAGGCAGCAGCTCGGCCATCCCCAATAGGGTAATAGACGGCAGTGGCGCCATGCGGACTTTCTCCTCGACTGAGCAATTTTCATCGTCCTGGAACCGGGCAGCCAGCTCTTTGGCGGCTTCCAGGCGGAAGGCATCGGAAATGATGACGGCCACTTTCTCTTTGACAGGCCGGACTTCATCTTGATAGAAATAGCGCTGGCGCGGCACGATTTCCTGACAGTAATCGTTGCCATAGGCTTCGTTCCACTGCAACAGCAGCGGCTCTAAGAAGGCGTTCTGGTAGAAGTTCTGGACCAGGGTCCGCAAAGTGTCGAACTGACCCGGATTTTCGCCATCCAAGGCATCATAGGCCGTGAAGAAATGGCGGTACTCCGTATCGATCTGGTAATCGCTTTGGCAGTACGTTTCGGTCAATTCTTTCAAGGTCGTCCGCGGTTCGTAGTCCTGCCGGACCAAGAGCTTCTGCGCCGCCAGGAGCAACGAGTATTCCGACCGGAAATGCTGGCCGAAATGAAGTTTCAGCCGTAAATCACACAGGGCTTCCAGGGACAGGCCGCCGACTTCCCCATTCGGGTCCAGGCCGACGAGGCGGTCATTGACCCATTGGATAAAGAGCTCGTCAAGGCAGGCAAAAGACGACGTATGGAGGAAGAGTTCCAGCGGTAGTTTAGCCAAGACGGACTTGGTATCAAGCTGGCCGGCAGCCATGATTGACCGCCTGGTACATCACGGTCATCTGTTGATATTTGAGGGTCCCAGCTACCGCATGGAACATGCCCTCATGCGTCAAGATGGCAGGGCTTCATCCCAGCCACAAACAATCCCGCCAAAAACAGGGAATTCCCCACGGTAATTCGAGGGAATTCTGAAGGTGAAATTAGGGAAAATTGCTTGACAAAAAACATCCGTTCGGCTACTTCCTGGAGCCAGCCGCTGAGGAAGAGGTTATTACAGCCTTCGTCGAGGAGCTGCTGCATATAGTCGAGGAGGCCGTCGTAGTTACCCGGTTCGCCCTGCAAGAGGCTGCCATAGTTCTTGGCGTCCCGGAAGGTGTCGATGAGTTCATCGGCGAGGTTGACGAACTGGTCTTCCAGGCTCATCTGTTCAGCTTCGACCTGGCCCCGCATATCGCTCCACTTAGTCAGGCCGTTGCTTTCTTCGATGGCGCAGACCTGGGGCCACAGTTCCCGTGAAAAGAGGCACCGATCGTACTGGCGAGCTTTCATCATCAAAGAGAAATACGTCAGCTGATAAGCCCGGTCGTCGATGTCCAGGCCGTAGAGGTTATGGGCCAGAATGCTCTGAGCGGCTTCTCGTTCCGTATAGCCCTGAGACAGGTATATATCCAAAGGCATAGACCAAGATGTGGTCGTTGCCGGAACAGGGATCTCAAAGGTGTCTGTATTTGATACAATCGAACGATAGCAGGGATTTTGAACACCCCCGTGTTCACTTCAATCGGTGTTGTACTGATTGGCTATCTTCTTGAGCAGAAGTGCTTTTTCCATGAACCAGTCAAAGTAGTTTTTATATTCTTTTCTATCAAACGCCGCATCAAGCTCCTTGGTCAAAAGCATACGTCCATCTTTTTCACCTTCTGACCACTCAATGGAAGCGCCTAATTCCTTTTCTATCGTATCTTGATTATCTTTCAGCTGCCTATACCAATCCTTCCCCTTGGCAACATACAAGCCCGCTGTCGCCCGATGGCGGGATGTGTTGATTGTAAATTCTACCACCACAGACGATACGCCGGTACTCAGGTTGTACCAATTGGTCGCGAAAGCCTTTCTGCATGAGAAGCTCTTGCTGAACTTACTGTCTTTATCGAAGGCATAGTCACAGAACTGCTGCCAGAAGTTCAATTGGAATTTCCGCAGCGGCGTCAGGGTTTCTGCAGCTTTCACCGTTTTTGCCCATTCGTTGGGACGTTCTACAACATTAAACCGTGGTGCTGGCAGCGAATCCCCAATGCGCCAGAGTTCAATTTCAATCAGGAAAAAACCAATATTTTCATCCGTATGCTGATTCAGCCATCCGATAGCCTGTTTATGCTCATCACGAGCCCTTTTGACAATCCAGACTATAATTTCAGCGTCTTTCCCTGCCGCATACGTAATGATTTTTCCCAAATGATCATGGTCGGTATCTTCCAGCTGATTCTCGATGATAATCCCACGGGAACTCCCGCTTTCGCGGGCGTAGATGTCTACACTGAAACTTCCTACTGGAGATTCCGTTTCCTCAAGCTCTAGGTCAATTTCAATGGCATCACTCAGCTGTTCCAGATTTTCTTTTTGGGCAAGCCATTTTGAAAAATCCTGTTCCTCATGCGGCCAGATAGACCGCAAGTCATCAATCCGTTTCATGCACCCTAGTTTTTCCATATATGTCACTTCACTTCCCGATGCTTTAGAAATGCTTCTCCTCTGCCGCCTTGAAATTATAGACTGGTTTCATCACGTCGATAACGTCCACGGTGTCACCGATGACATCCAAGATATCGTCAAGGGATTTGTAGGCCATAGGAGCCTCGTCAATGGTACCTTCGTTTACCGATGTTGTATATACGCCTGCCATCTCCTGCTGGTATTCCTTGAGGGAAAGCTCTTTGATTGCCTGGGTACGGGACATGATGCGGCCTGCGCCGTGCGGGGCAGAGTAATTCCACTCGGCATTGCCTTTGCCGAGTGCCAGGATGCTTCCGTCACGCATGTTGATGGGAATGAGAACCTTTTCACCCTTATGTGCGGCGATGGCTCCTTTTCTGAGAATCATCTCATCGACATCGATGTAGTTGTGAATGGTATGAAACGCTTCGCCGGGCTGAAGGCCGGCTCTTTCCAGCAGTTTTTTGGCAATCTGCTCCCGGTTCAGTCTAGCAAACTGCTGGCAAAGAGCCACATCATGCAGATACTGCCTCAGGTATTTTCCGGAGACAAAGCAAAGATCTTCCGGCAGCTTTTCTCTGCGTTGTTCTGACTTCGCCTGCTGGATGGCCTTCTGGATTTCTTTTTGCCGTCCTGCTGCCTTGTATTCTGCTATGATATGCTGGAGCCGTTCTTCCAGTGTTTCATCATGGGCATTCAGCTCAACGGCCATGCGCTGATAAATCTCCGCCACCTGTTTTCCCAGGTTCCGGCTTCCTGTATGGATGACGAGATAATGTCGACCATCATGGGTTTTATCGACCTCGATGAAATGATTCCCGCCTCCCAGGGTACCGATACTGCAGGCAATCCAAGACAGTTTTTTCAGCTTGTCATAACAATAGAGCCGCTGCAAATTGAAGTCAGCCTGTTTCTCAGGCCAGACATTCATCCCGGAAGGTACGATGTGAGCCGCTTCATCGAGTCTGGCAAAATCAATCGGCTGCTTGTCAAGAGCAATCGTATACATGCCACAGCCGATGTCCACGCCGACGATGTTCGGTACTGCCTTGTCTGTGATTGTCATCGTCGTACCAATCGTACAGCCTTTCCCGGCATGGACGTCCGGCATAATCCGCACCCGGCTCCCCTTCGTCAGCTCATAGCTGCACATGCGGCGGATTTGTTCCCTCGCTTTCTCATCGATACTCTTGGCATACGATATTGCCGTTGTAACTGTTCCTTCAATCCGTTCCATTGTCGCTTCACCTGCCGTCCCTGAGTTCCATAATTTTCTACTATTATACAACAGTTTACAGCTTTTAAGCCGCTTGCTCATCGCCCCAAGCCAATGCTTGCAAAGCCTTGAGCAATGTGCTTGAATTTATGCTACTTTGGGCTTTGGACACCAAAGTGGCGAAAAATACTTCCTTGTGGATCTGCTGGCTTAGCGCGTGCCGCAGCTCTTGCGGGCTCTTGTCCCGGTAGGTGTTCAGCCGCTCGTCCTCATACGGCAGGATCTTCATGAGAGCGTGCCCGGAATTCGTTAGGTTCAGCAGATGCTCAATCGCAGTCTTTGTGCGAACTTTGTAGCTGCCGAGCTCCCAGAACATCTTCTGCTCGTAGTAGTTCGTCTCAATGCCCCAGCGGAGCTTGTAGAGCTTGAGCGGGTAAATCGCCATATGCTTGGAGCTGGTGTTGCGGAGCCCTTTGTTCTCCTGCCAAGCAATGCTCATGTGCAGCGCCATCGGATCTATGGTGCTGAAAAAGAGACGGTACGAGCCACTCTTGCTCAGCGTCACATAGGCATGGACGGTATGGTCGCCAAAGATGCGCGTTTTCACCAGACGGTGAGCAACAAAATAGTTGTCCATCCGGCAAAGGTAATTCGTGAGATCATTGGCAATCTCGTCCAGCATCAAGCGTTTACCGTACTTTGGTGGACGGCCGCGACGGCCTGCCGTCGAATCCGGCAACTCGAACATGGCCGTATCGTGGCGTGCATTGCAGGTCACATTGAGATTCGGATAGCTGAGAGCATGTGCGAGCAACTCGCGCTTGGCGTACCAGCTATCGAAGAGCAGGATGACCTGGCGTTTTTCAAGGATTGGCATGACTTCATCGAGAAGCTGGCAGGCAAGTGTCAGCTTCGAGGCTTCGCCGTTGCTCATGACGTAGCCAATCGGCACCGCGATATAACGGATCTGCTGCTTGCCTGCGGTCTCATGGAGGACCGGCACGCTCATCGTCAGGCTGACGAAGGCATGCCCATTGAAATAGGACTTGCCATCGTGTTTGGCGTGGTCGTACAGGATGCCTACACCGTCGAAGTGCTTGCCCCACTTGGCAATGGACGTGTCGTCCACGCTGAGCAGGATAGGCTCCTGCCGCAGTGCCTCTGGCACTATGGCAAGCGCCTGCAGCGCCAAGGCCTGGCGAATGGATGCATCCGTGACGAGGCCGTTGCCAAGGGCGCGGTAATAGCTGTTGAGCGATGCGTCCGTCTGCTTCGATAGGAACTGCCGGAACAGGCAGCGCACCGACGGCGCCGACTCCAGAGCCAGTTGAGCAATGAGTAACCACGCCAGCAGATGGCGCGTCCGTCTCGTCGCAGATGGGAACAAGGAAGAAAAAGTCGTCAGGAGTCTGTTAACTGTCGGCTGACTGGTGTATAATTGAGACATCACGTAGCACCTCTCGTGTTTGGTTTGTGGTGAATCTTGAAGTGGTAAACTAAAATTGGACACGGAGGGGGTAATTTTTGGACATACGGTGTATACTGTACGGATAGTACGAAATTAATTATCGGACAGAAATTCTCCCTCACAGGACAGGAGGTTTGCCGTGAAGTACACAAAAGAACAGAGATTGGACATTGGCCGCCGCATTTACGACGGCGAAATCAGCCGGTATGAAGCTGCAGAGGAATACGTTATCAATGAGCAGACGGCACGGAATTACATGAGAATGTACCGGGATGCCAACCAGTTGCCGCCCAAGCAGGGACGAAGAAGCATCTGTGCGCCCTCGTTCAAGAAAGCTCCGGCAGAGCTGGATGAACTGAAGGCGATGACAAAGGAAGAACTTATCCAGGAACTAATCAAGGCCAAGATAACCGAGGCACGGCTAAAAAAAGGCTACGAGGTGAAGGGGGATGGTACTGTAATTCTGTACGGCAACAAGATTATCAAGTAATCATGGAACTATCCGGAGAAATTCCGGTGAAGCTTCTTTGCAAGACAATGGGCATCCAGAGGAGCAGTTTCTACGCTTGGAAAAAACATCTTTCTCAGCCGTCGGGCAAAGAAAAGCGCCTTTTGAGCAACGTCCTGCTGTTCCAGGAGTACCATTGGAAGTATCCATCGCACGGCTATCGCTGGCTGAACGCCAAGATACGGTTGGACAAAGAGATTGTCCTGTCCGATCCCTATGCCCACAAATGCTGTAGGATTGCGGGAATCAAGAGCAAATCCAAGCACTACAGGTACAAGAAGGCTGGCGATCCAGCGCGGATATTTCCCAACCTGCTCATGTCTGAAATGCAGATCGATGGGCCAATGCAGTGCATCGTGAGTGATATGACCGCTTTTTATGTGAAAGGCATCTACCATGAACTGACTCTTTATATGGATCTATGGAACAATGAGATTGTCAGTCATTCCCTCTCTGCAAAACGCGGTGATCGCATGACTTACATCAGCGGACTGGAAAATCTGATTGAGTGGCAAAAACGGCATCCGGAGCACCAAATGGTTCTCCATTCTGACCAGGGATCGGTCTACGCCTCCAAAGCCTACAACGAGCTATTGCCCATGTACGGCATCACCCGATCCATGTCACGTGCCGGGACCCCCACAGACAATGCCGCTATGGAGTCCATCAATGGATGGATCAAGGCGGAGCTGTTCATGGACTTGCATGTGACCGGCGAGAAACCGGTCAAGGAGGAGGTGGATGACTACATTCTTTTCTTCAATGAACAGAGGCCAGCCTATTCCTTAGGCTACCTGACGCCGAAGCAGTATCGGGAACGTCACACGCCCATCTGCTGATCTCGTCTGCATTATCGATGGCATGGTTTGTCTAACAAGCTTGAAGGATGTCAGAAAAGTTGATGAATCTTGTACATCGATTCGTTTTTTATGCCTGATTTTTTTAGTTTTGTGTCCAATTTTTGTTGACAAGTGCAAGTGACTGCATCTTTGATTGTATGAAGTGATGTATTAGTAATGGCAATAAGAGTGCTAATTGCTGATGATCACGCTCTATTGAGCCAATACGACCCGTTGAATTTGGCGGGTCGTTCAACAGATAGTAGGAGGTTATTATGAAGAAATTTTGTTTTTTGTTTTTGATAATCTGTGGCTTGATGGTTTTCTGCCTTCAGGATTGTCAAGCGCGGCAGAAATTAAATCTTGCTGATCTGGAAAATAAATATAACGCCGTGATTGGTGTTTACGCCGTTGACATGGAGAATGGAAAAAAAATTTGCTACAAACCTGATACGCGTTTTTCCTACTGCTCGACACACAAAGTTTTTACGGCTGCAGAATTGCTAAGACAAAAAAATACCTCCGATTTGAATGAAATTCGTAAGTTTTCGGCGGAAGATATTTTGTCCTACGCGCCAATCACCAAAGACCATGTTGCTGATGGCATGACGCTGGCGGAAATTTGTTCGGCATCGCTCAGGTGGAGTGACAACACGGCGGCAAATTTAATTTTGCAGGAGATCGGCGGCGTGGAAAATTTCAAGGTGGCACTTAAAAATATTGGCGACAAAACTACCAAACCTGCGCGAAATGAACCTGAACTTAATCTTTTCAATCCAAAAGATAATCGTGATACTAGCACGCCGAGACAGATGGTAAAAAATTTGCAAGTCTATATATTCGGCGATATTTTGAGCGACGACAAGAAAAAACTGCTGATTGATTGGATGAGCGACAATTCCATAACCGACACGCTTATCAAGGCAGAAACTCCGCAAGGTTGGAAAGTTATCGACAAGAGCGGTTCAGGCGATTATGGGGCGCGGAATGATATTGCCGTGATTTATCCGCCCAATCGCAAACCCATTGTCATGGCGATAATGTCGCGCCGCACGGAAAAAAATGCAAAATCTGACGACGCTATGATTGCGGAGGCGGCAAAACGAATTTTTGATAATTTAGTATTTTAAAGGGGCTTGATAGCATCGGTATTGCCGATGGGCAGAGAGGGCCATCACGCAAAAATATTTCGCCAAACATTTATATCTCACTCAAACTTCGCACACCTGAAACCCTTACTATTATATCATATTCCGATTTTCTTCATCAAAAATACGGCAGAGAATCCTGCGTTTCCTCTTGGATTCTCTGCCGTAATCCTTTTTTCCTGCTTATGCTCTGATTTCCGTCCCGTCCTTGAAGGTCACCCGGATATCGTCTTTGCTGTACACTGTGATGAAATCCACCAGGCTGCCCCACAGCCGGGCATCGAACTCCTTAATGAGATCCTGATTCCTAAGCTCCTTGATGAAGCTGTCCATCTGACGGCTCCGGGCCTTGCGATACTGGATGGCTTCACAGGTCTTGTCGTACTGCGTCTTCGCTGCTTCATACCGACTGACCAGTTCGTTGTAGTTCCGGTCATAATCATCCTGGTTCTGCGCGACCCTGGCGTTCTCGGCTATGAGCTGCTGTATCTTGTCGGCCAGCAGGTTCAAATCTGTGCTTATCCTGTCCCGCTCCTCTTCCAAGTCTTCTGTGTCAGTGAGCCGTTCCTTCAGCAGTGTGATGCTGTCAAGTACGTCCGCTTTGTTTTCGATGAGCTGATTGACGGCCCGGACGAAGGCTTCCTTGATATCATCCTCTGTCAGATGTGGTGTCTTGCAATGGCTCTTGAACTTATCGTTGCATCGGTAGATGGTTCTGCGGTACTTGTCGGTCGAATGCCAGACCTTGGCCCCGTACCAGCCTCCGCACTGGCCGCACTTGATTTTGCTGGAGAAGATGGATACGCCGCTGTAACGTCCCCTGCCTTCACGCCGCCGCTTGATTTCTTCCTGTACCCAGTCGAAGACCTGCGGGCTGATGATGGCTTCGTGGTTATTTTCCACATAGTACTGCGGCACTTCCCCTTCATTCGCTTTCGTTTCTTTGGTCAGGAAGTTGACGGTGAACCGCTTCTGCAGCAGGGCATCGCCCTTGTATTTCTCATTTGTCAGGATGCTCTCTACCGTCCCCGGATACCAGCGTTTCTTTCTTGCCGGAGTTTCCAGCCCTCTGGAAGTCAGCTCCCTGGCAATGGAGTGGAAGGTATACCCGTCCAGGAACAAGCGGTAAATCAGTTTCACCGTCTTGGCCTGTTCCCGGTTGACGACCAGATTCCCGTCCGGTCCCCGGTCATAGCCAAGGAAATGGCCGAACGGCACACACACCTTCCCGTCAGCGAATCGCTTCCGATGGCCCCAGGTGACGTTTTCCGAGATGCTCCTGCTTTCTTCCTGCGCCAGGGAACTCATGATGGTGATGAGGAGTTCGCCCTTGGCATCGAGCGTCCAGATATTTTCCTTCTCGAAATATATCTCGATGCCCTTGTCCTTGAGCTTGCGTACCGTTGTCAGGCTGTCTACGGTATTTCTGGCGAAGCGGCTGACTGATTTTGTGACGATGAGGTCGATTTTCCCATCCATGGCATCCCTGACCATCCGCTTGAAGCCATCGCGGTGACGCGTGTTGGTAGCCGAGATGCCTTCATCGGTGTAGATGCCGACAAATTCCCAGTCATCCCGTTCCCTGATATAGTTCGTATAATAATCGACCTGTGCTTCATAGCTGCTGATCTGGTCATCATGGTCCGTGGAAACCCTGGCATAGCCCGCTACTCTCCGCTTCTTCCGGCTGTTAATCGGAGCCGCCGTATAACGGCTGATGGTGGCCGGGATGGCCCTTACTGTCTTTGCCACTTTTCTCCGCTCTCCTTTCTCCGTGCCTTGGGACGCCGCTTGGATGGCGTAGGCGTATAAGAAATCTCTTCTGTTCTCCCACTCTTGAAATGGACAGTCAAGCAGTCTGGCTTTCCGGCTTCGATAGATTCCACTTTTCCCCGGAATCTATCCTCATCAAAGTCCTCTAACCCCATGGCCTCTGCGGCCACACGCTTCAGGTCATCTTCCCGGATGCTGACCGATTCACATTTGCCGCCTTTGCTGCATCGCCAATAAACAGGCCTGTCATGCTTCGTTTTGCACCTCCGGAAAGAGGATCCGCACAAGGCGCACCGGACACGTGTCGTAAAGGCGGAGAACCGGGTTCCCTTGCCATTGGCCATGTAGTTTTTCATCCATTCCCTCTGGCGATCCTTATACTCATCGGTCCAGCAATCCTTCTTCGCCGTTGATACCCAGTGCCGGATAAGTTTCTGTCCGTTTTTCATACAGAAAACCATCACATGGTATTCTGGTACTACTATCTTTTCGACCTGGTCAAGAAAAGCCTGCTCGTCAAAATCATCCAGCCCCAAAACTTCTGTACTCTCCTTCACAAGGACTTCCTGCGGGATACTGCCTTTTGCGCCGCAATTCCGGCCTTTCAGCTTATGGGAGCCGCAATCCCAGAATTCTTCAAAGCCCCGGTCTGTGCGGCAATTGTGCATCTAACTCCGACCGCAGATGCCGCATTTGATTTTTCCCGTGAAGCAGGTCGTGTTCAAGGACTTATTAGCCAGCGCCCCCAGTTCCTTTCGCCGCGCCATCTCCTGCTGCACGTAATCAAAGGTTTCCTTGTCGATGATAGGCTCATGCGTATTTTCAACATAATACCTAGGAAGTTCGCCCCGGTTCTTCTTCCGCTTCTTGAGGATTAGATCCGTCACATATTCCTTCTGGAAAAGCATATTGCCAGTATAGGTAACATTGGTCAGGACAACCCTGATGTTGGAATCCATCCAGCGGCAGCCATTCCGGGTCGTGATACCTTCGGCAGCAAATTCCCGTTCGGTTTCAAGACGTGACTTGCCATCAAGGAAATTCTGGAAGATGCGCCTGACAACAGCTGCTTCCTCGGGAACTACCACCAGGTTATCCCCTTCCCAGCGATACCCATAAACACGGAACCGCCCGTTAGGATTCCCCTGCTCAAATTGTTTCTTGATGCACCACCGGATATTTTCACTAATGGAACGGATTTCCTCCTGGGCAAAAGATGCCAGGATGGTCATCATCAGCTCGCCATCCCCGCTCATGGTATGGATATTCTCTTTTTCAAACCAGACTTCGACGCCCAGCTCTTTCAAATGCCGGACGGTACGCAGAAGGTCTACGGTGTTGCGTGCGAAGCGCTGGATGGACTTGGTCAGGATGATGTCTACCTTCCCGGCTTCGGCATCTTCCAGCATCCAATTCCTGCCTCTTCTTCATCCCCGTCCCAGAGATGCCATAGTCGGCATAGACCCCGGCGTATTCCCAGTCCGGGTTCTTCTGGATGAGGCTGCTGTAATAACTGACCTGCGCCGAAAGGGAATGGTGCATCCGCTCCGATTCCATGGATACGCGGGCATAGGCTGCGGCTTTCTTTCTCTGCTTCAAATTTGGTATGCGTCGTTCAATCTTACGGATAGTTCGCATAGAATCAGCTCCTTTCGACACTATATATCACTCTGTTTGATACAATTATCAAGTGTATAAGTCCCCGGAAAACGGCTGATAGCGGCGAAGCATCTCCTGCTCGAAGTCCCGGTACTCCTTCCCGGTGATGAGCTTTTCGGCCAGCATCCGCCTTGCCAGATACATCGCCATCTGGAAGGCTGTTTCATTTTGAAACGACCTCTTATCCATGGCGGACACCTCCGAACCGGTATGCAATATAGCATGCGTGGGAGCAGAACTTCCGATGGCTGTTGCCATAGACGGTGAATTCCTTCCCGCAAGCCGGACAGGTATAGTTGTAGACTGCCTTCCGCTTCACCAGCTCCAGATGTGCATTCCACCACTTATTCCGGCAGGCATCGCAGCAGAACCGTTTCCGCTTCCGTCCCGGATTCTGCTCAATCGGCTTTCCGCACTGCTCACAGACTGCCCCCGCTGTACTGGCATCCAGGCTGTGCCGCCGGCAGAACGACTTCACCGTATTGATGGAAATCTGGAGCCGCGCCGCTATCCTGCCATATCCTGCCCCATCCCGGCGCAGGACAATAATCTGTTGTTTCTGTTCATCCGTCATCGAGGACACCTCCTGAAAATTTAGCTTTCAGGAGTAACAGGACAGAACGGCTATTGTTAAGTACTATGGAAGCAAAAAAAATACGGATGCCCGTAATGAGCATCCGATTTTTATTACTTGCACTTAATAAACCACTAATTCATTCGGCATTCCGTCTTCTCTAGAGCTTGTTCCTGACGAACCATCTGCAGAAATCAGGCTCTGCATCTCTTCATCAAACTCTTTCATACGAGTATCTTGATTGAAAAAGTGCAGTCCCCAGATCCTATACTGATTATTATCAACGTATGTTTTCACTGGAATTGCTTCTGCTTTCATCTGCAGCAGGAAATTCTCTTTCCACTTATCTTTTTCAAGAAGCATAGTTCCCTTCGGCTCCACGAATATTTGTAGCTGCTCAAATCGATCCGTTTCTGGCCGCTGAAGGAATATTACATAGTCCGGCTCGAAACGCTCTCCATCTTCAAATGAATAGAGGTGGAATTCCCGCTCGTTTCTTACCAGATATACCTTACTGTATACTTTTCGTAGCTCCTCTACATAATCACGAAAATATGCAACAAACGCTTTTTCTTCGGAAGTTCCGAAGTTATCAGTATAAACAAACCAATCTTCCTGAGACAAATCTATTTTCCATTTCTCTGGGACAGACGAATCATTCTGAGAGATACCCACGCCACCATCATGTGGCTCAGTGTAGTTGACTGTTTTATTACGGAATACTTCACAAACACGATGTGCTCTGAATTTTTTTGTTCCCAAATAAGTTTCCTCTATACCAGAAATCGAATCACTGATCTTCTTAAGCGTATTGAAAACCGCCTGGTACAACACATTGACAGCTGGTCTTTCTTCAGGACAATGGATATCAATTCTTACTTTCCCAAGATACTCATCTTTTGTAATAAACTCCCTCGTAGAGTGGACATTGGGAAAATACGATTTCAGTGTATTGAATCTGAAAATCGGATATTTCATCATGGCTTTGTTAACGATGGCATAGTTAATACTTGCTATTTCTCCGATAGTCATATGCGAGGTCTTCAGTTTGTTCACTGTATAATCATTTTCGTCTTGTCCTTCCTTCATAATTTCATCCAAACCGGAACTGCCTGACGAATAGGTATAACTATAAAGAGCATCACGAACATTCGGCTGAAGTCCGAACACTTCTTTACGACTCTTAACTTCACGGTCATTTATAAAAATCAATCCATCTTGATAGAGCGGGTCTGTCTTAAAATCTTCTTTAAGTACATATTCCCTTTGAACAATTTTATCTGTATCAAGTCCAATCTCGCGAAGAGCCTGATGAAGCTCTGTCACGTATCGATGATCGTTTTGGCAATGATATAAAAGCGTCTCGCAAATCCTCATCTCATTTGTTATATCGTCGTCATATTTTCTCTGATATTTCGGCTGTTCCGGATCTATCTGGAACGGGCAGTACCTCGCACCACGTCCAATCAGCTGAGCCTCAGCAATTGTTGCCGGGGATATTTTTCTTCCGCTCGACTGACGAGTTTCATATAAACGAACAATATCAAATAGATTAAGGACATCCCAGCCCTCATCTAGCTTCTTGACTTCAAAAATCGCTCTGTATGGATTATCCGCATCTTCCAAAGAATTCAAGAGAATCTGCTTATTTTGGGCATCCTTATCATCATTTACAGAAACACAATGCGGTTCCGCAAAGTCATCTCGTAGTTCTGCAGCGAGCGTATCCGCAGAGATGCCATTATCTGTAAAGTAAGTATAGGCCTTTTTCATAACAGGATTATCCGTTGAAGTGAAAAGCTCCAGCAGTTTATTCCCTGACAGATGACTTATTATATCGATGAAAGATGCCATGAACTCTTTGCTATCAGCAATCTTAGCTGCTTTAAACAAAACGACAGGCTTTATAGACAACCGGTGATCCTGAAACACTTTCAAACGATACTGGCTTAGTACCAATGCCTGCAAAGCGCGATCCATCAGCGGCAGATCAGAGCGGAGTGTCACAATGTCCTTTGAATATCTATCCTGATAGAAATTTGGAAGCGGATAATTGAAAATAATCTTGTTTTCATAGGCAGCTTTAATAGCCTGATTTTCAAGGTCACATGTCGCCGTAAATTCAAGCAGCACATTACCAGGGTTCCTACTGAATATATTCTTTACGGTCTGTTCCCATGAATGATAGCTATCAGATTCTGCCGCCGACATTTTCTTTTTCGTGTCTACATTCAGATGGTGCGCTTCATCAGATATAAGCACAACTTTCTGATTATCAAAATCATCAAAGGACATCCCATTTTCCTTTGGCATCCACATATCCATATGGAGCCCCTGGGTGGTTGAAAAGCAGATATTAATCCTATCTGGATTAGATGCCTGGAAATTTGTCACTTCCTGAATAATAATCTTTTCGCCGTCAATCACAATCTCATCATTAAAGAGATATTTTGTAGAGGACGAGTCAAGAAAGTTCACTTTTGTCTTTTCAACAATGTTTGAGAGATTGACAAAGAACAGAAAGTTCCTATATCCCTGCTTATAGAGATATAACATCAGTCCGGCCATGATCAACGTCTTTCCGCTTCCTGTAGCCATATGAAATAATGTTTGGGACGGATGCTGGCGCAGATTTCCCTCAAAATAAGTAATGAAATTCTCGAAGGCTTCTCTCTGGTATGGGCGAAACTCAAAGTTGGGGTTTATATTCTGCTGTATATACGATGGAAGCTGCTTTCCGGCTCTCGCTTCGCGGAGGACATCCATCTTTTCATATAAAAATGCCATGCGCTCAATCCTCCTTGTAAAAGCTTCTTGTAAATGCTTTGTCTTCCTCGGAAATTTTAAAGTCTTCGTCATCCATATCGCAATAGTTCACATAAAGCAGGTTCTTGTCCAGAAGTTCCATAAGAAAGCGTTTCTGATCATCAAGAGAAAGTGTCTCAAAATCAGAGGCCGCCGCATCAATATCCGCCGGATTTACCTTGCAGCTGATAAAACCACTCTTTACCATACGGTGGTAAATATCTTTAAGCGTATCTGTATCGGCTGCAACCTGAATCTCATCAGCAAAGTTCTGGTTGAGTTTGGCAAGCTCACAATACACGAACGAACCGCCCCCCTGCCAATTAACAGCTTTAGAAATACCTGTTGCATCTCCTTCAAGGACATTCTTTAAACGACTAATACTATCATTATTGCCATAATCCAACTGTTCTATGCCTATATATTGTCTATCCAACTTATGAGCAACTGCGCATGTAGTTCCACTTCCAAGATGATAATCCAGCACTATATCACCTTTATTCGTGGACATTTCGATTATTCTTCTAAGTAGCTTCTCAGGCTTCTTGCCGCCTTTAAGGGTTACATTTCCTTCTTTCGCAATACCCTCATAAGGAGTATCTATCCAAATATTAGAAAGTTGCATACTAGGAACTTTTCTACCATCAATAATTCTGATTTTCTTTGAATAAAACGCCATTTCGCGCCCATTGTAAATGTGTACAGTGTAATGCCCATCTCGAACTACTGTGTATACAACACCTTTATTTTTCTTTGATATATTCCTCTTTTCGACAACATCCTGACCCGCATTATCACCTATTGCAGTAGACTGGAAAATTGAATCAGAATGGTCCAATGTAAACTTTGAAACAATGTCATTAAAAACGGATTCTCCTAGTTCTTTTTCCGCCTCTTTAGGTGAGCTATAACCATTTTTATTTGCTATATATTTAAAAATATCAACAATTTTCCATACACTTGGATCGTCATCTATATTTTCAACATACCATTTATAATTTTTATCATACTCTGAAACAGTATATTGAGGATTATATGTCCATTTTTGCTTGTGCTTTGCAAAAGCCAATATGTATTCTGCCGTTTCAAAGACGCCAGGATTAACACTGGCGAATCCTGATGGGGATTTTGTTTTTACAGTAATCTTGTTAATAAAATTATTTTCTCCATCTTTATTGAAAATTTCCTTTAAAAGGCAATGCAGTTCTGCAACCCCATCATCGCTAATTTGAACAAATATCGCTCCATCTTCTCTTAACAGTTTTCTAGCAATCTCAAGCCGATTTTTCATAAATGTCAACCATGTTGACATTTTGAAATTACTGTTATATGCAAATGTATCTTCATTCTTTGATGTTTGAAAAAAATACGGAGGATCAATATAGATACATTTTATTTTTCCTTCAAATCGTTCTAATAATGATGAAATAACAAGAAGGTTATTTCCTTTAATTATAAGATTGTCTTTATCTGAGATATCGGTTACTCGTTCACAAATAACATTCAATCCTCGATTCAAGTCACTTTTGCCACCATCAAATTTATATCTTCTAGCATTGCAAAAGACCTTCGGATAAAGCAATCTATCAACTTCATCTGGAGCAAGTGTTTCATTATAGAAAATTTCAGAACGCTTCTGCTCCTCTTTTGTCTGCCCGCCCTCCAGAACGCAATCTTTATACGGGAACACAAGCTCCACCTTACCTGAAGTGCTAATCATCTTGCCGTATTCGTCAGCAAGCCCGATTTTATTCTTAAAACGGGTATAACTGTCTGGCAGAAATTCGCGATTATTAATTACCCACGCAAAGCCTACTTTATCAAAGACAAGAATATCATCGACTTCCTTAAAGAAGCGAGACTTTGTATCTTCGTTCGAAATCAGCAGTCGGATCAAGTTTTCGTCCATCTGCATGGCAGCTTCATAGACGGCATTGCGCAGAAATGTTCCATCTTCCGCAAAAAATCTCTCATCCTGCTTAAGTACATTCAGGACTATGTCAAAAAAATTCTCCATCTTATTTTCCTCCATCTTCTATAAAAAGTTCAGGTACGTTATATCGGATTTCTACGGTATTAAGTTGTACCAGTTCATTCGAGCTTTCGAGCAACACCTTCAGCAGCAGTTTTGGATTCTTTGCCGAATTTCTGATGTATTTATCGGTAAAGCCAGTGTATGGAGGACATGTTCTCCATACACTGGCTTTACCGTCACTTTCTTTCACAGGCATATCCAAAAAGCCTGAATTGCTACTATCTAGCTTGCGTTGGAGTTTATTCCAGACACAGTCAGAAATGAGCCTGTGCTCCTGAGCATGGATGATAATCATCATTGTGAAGTTCGGCAAATATTTTGAACAGGTGTCCATTTCAATACGCTGATGAAACTGGCTAAATAATTTTGGCATACTGCCTAAAAGGTGTAAGGTGCTGTATAACTAATTTAGTATAACACAAAAAGCCGGTACAGAACATCCTTCCCGATGTCCCATACCGGCTTTTTCTCATGCAATCTTCTGTTTTACATCAGCCACAATGGCTTTGACTGCCTGCTGCATCAGGGTGATATACAGCCTGTTCCGAATCTTCACCCACCAGCTGGTGGTGGTCTGGATTTCTGCTTCCAGCGGATCTGTGAGGTTCTTCATTTGGGCTTCCACCATCTTCTGGACGTCATCCAGGTCGATGGACTTGATGGCTGCTTCGGCTTCGCTCCTGGCAAAGCCTACGACGGCATCGGCGACGGCTTTCCTGATTTCTTCACGGTTCATGGTCATTTACCTCCTAGAATCAGCTGTTCGTAATCGGTGATGCCCCGTGCCACGGCTCTGGCCAGGGCATCCTGGGCATTGGCCAGGATGTCTTCATCATCTGGATTGGTGATGAGGGCCAGTTCGACCAGGACAGCAGGCATGTCGGTGTTCGTGAGGACATACAGGCCGTTGACGCCGGGCGTGGCAATTTTCACACCGCGATTGGTGGTATCAAGGACATCGACGATCTGACTCTGGATGTAGCTCGCCAGCATGCTGCCACGGTAACTGCCGGCGCAGGCCCAGGTTTCTGTGCCGTTGGCTTCTTCGGCTTCAGCAGCATTGCAGTGGATGGACACGAAGATGTCGGCATCACTGGCATTGGCGGTCTCGCAGATTTCCTCCAGACTGTTGGACTGGAGCAGTTCTGTTGCTACTCCTGCCGCATTCAGGTAACTTTCCGCAGATTGACCGACGGCCAGGGCTACGTCACATTCACGCAGATTGCTTTCACTATTGACGGCCCCCGGGTCGGGATGGCCGCCCGACGCACGGCCGGAATTCAGGAATAAATCGCCAGAATCAGTGCTGTGACCAGACCGATGATGACGATACAGTCGGGGATATTCACTTTTTCAAACATACCTTACACCGCCTTCGGCGTGACGATCACGACGCCATCCTTGCGGACGATATCGAAATTCTCCATGGCCAGGATGCGGTCAGCTGCTGAACTCCAGTGGCTGTCTGCCTTATATGCATCCAAAGCAGCTCTGGGAACCAGGATTTTGGTCTCAGCAGGAATACCGCGTTCTGCATCGTTCACATTCTCTACGACAAAGTCCACGTTCACATTGTCCAGGACGAGGTATTCCAGATTCTTGCAGGTCGAAAGGGTATGATACGTATTGAGTTCGCCCTTCCCAACATTGCACAGAGTATCAAAGTACACGCATTTCAGGCTAGTACAGTAAGCAAACAGGCTGTAAATCGTATCAATATCGCAAAATCCGCTCAGATCAGCTTATACCGGGGTATAGCCAGCCGGAACGATGATATCCGTCGGGATGGGCGTAGCCTCTGTCGCAGTAATCACTACATCGCCAAAGGAGACTGTTGAAAGAAGGCACAAAAAGAAGGCCCAGCCGCCTTGAGGCGCCGTTCCAGAACCTGGCGTATCTCATTGGCCCGGCTGGCCGAACTGGCATTGAAAAAGTTCTCTTCTTCACTCATGCGCTTCAAATCAGCAAAAGACTTCCCTTCCGCCAAAACAGCCACCGCCTGACGAAGCTCACGGAACCAGAACTGCTCCTTCACCCGGGCCGGATAAGGCTGTGTAAGCACAGCTAAAGCCATCATGTAACGCCTCCTTGGTCGTGGAAAAAATCAATTCTCACCACTGGATATACTATTGTTTGTCCAGTTTTTCTTGTTTCATTAGTTGAAATGCTTCTTCTACATCATAAGCAGGCTTTCTCTTTACCTGCCTCAATAATTGATCTAAAGCCTGATTCCGCTCCATAGCCTTCTTAGTCGGCTTTTTAAGTTCAATTAAGTCCGGAATCTTTAAGAGTTTTCGGATGCTATCAAATATAATTTTATCCGCTAAGCCCCGCTGTGAGTCCATAAAATAATACACATCAATGGCTTTGACAATTCGTAATAAAACGGCAATGTTAGCACGAACACCGAAGGAAGGGAAATCTTCACTTAAATCCTTCGACTTAAAATAAACAGCATATTCCTCTTTATAATTATCAGGAAAAGCTAAAGGAATGTCCAACACGCTCTTTTCAGCCATGGTTATAGAATCCAAGGTATAAACCGATTCAGAGCGGCCAGCCAGCCAATCTAACGAAACACCGAACACATTCGCTATCCGTATGAACAATTCAAAAGTAGGGCCATGGCGTCCGGCTTCCAAATCAGCAATGGCACCTGTACTTTTCAGGCCGAACAGAGCAGCAAATTCAGCTAAAGACAGTTTGTAAGTCGTTCGCAAAATACGCAAACGAAGCCCAAATATTGAAAAAATCATGGTTATCCCCTTGCAATTATCGTTATTTGAGAGTATAATTATAATCGTAAATAACGAGTGATTTATTTACGAATTTATTTTAAAAAGAGAGGAGGTTTAAAGATGGACGAACAGAAACTAATGCTGACCGCGGCGGATGTCGCCCAATTGTTGGACGTAAAGCAGTCGCGTGCTTACTCCATAATCAGGAAAATGAACGCCGAACTCAAAGCACAAGGTAAGCTAGTTCTCCGCGGCCGCGTGAACCGTCAATACTTTTTTTCCAAAATCAAAATATGACTACGAAAAGACTACCGATAATAAAGAAAAAGTCAAGCCAGATGCCCCACATCCAGCCTGACTCTGATGCAAGTATAATCTTCCCATAGCATCGTCTTTATTATACCAAAAAAGTCTCTTTCGTGCCACAAGGAGGCTTCACAATTGAATTATAACGATAAAAAAAAGTACTATTTCATACAATTTGATGATCGTATTACCGACGACATCCATATTTTAGGTCTAAAAAAAATGCCCGGCGGAAAAGCGGTTATCTATACCTATCTGGAAATGCTCGTCTTGGCCGGCGAAACGAAAGGAGTCATCCAACGCAACGATATGTTCTCCACCATCGCTGACCAGATAGCACTCCAGCTCAAAGGGATATCGCCAGAAGAGGTCAATACAGTCTTTGCCGTTTTCACCAAATGCGGATATATCGCCATCAGCGATGATGGCCAGTCCTGTACCTTTAAGCAGGCACCCATCTTAACGAGCAGCCAGAAAGGCGGTACACGCCGCAAAAAACTGGCGGCTATCAGAAAAGATGCCCTAGGGACATTACCACCACCAGACGACGACACAGGTCTTATCGCTGATACAAAGAATGCCGAAGAAGAAGAAAAGCCTTTTCTTAAGGCAAAAAAATGGTCCCATATCAGGGCAAAAAACGCCACTACCAGCAATGGTATGAGGCACTGTTCCGAGGTACTAGATAGTGTAATGGCAAATAATGCCGCCAGACATCATGATGATGATGCTCTTTATACCAAAAAACAACATCATCATATCTCTACCGACTTGGAGGACAAACGGACACGCCTCATCGAATGGGGGATCAGCTCATTCGTAGCCGGGCAAATCGTGGCAATGACTCATATCCAGGACATGAGTCTGGAACGGCTAGATGCCATCCATCAGATAGCTCAATCCAAAGCTACCAACAATCCTCCTGGATATTTGGCAGCTTTATTGAAAGACCAGACTTTCAAACTGCCAAAGGAAATCGAAATTCCCAAAAAGCAGAAAATTTACAATCCCGATTGTCCACATTGTCATGGTACGGGCAAATGTAAGGCTTCAATATCTACTCCAGATTATGATTATGAAGAAGAATTAATGGTATCCTGCGATTGCTGGGAACATTATCAAAAAGGAGGAAAGTAAAATGGGATACACTATGAAGAAAGGGAACTTAACTTTGAACGGTTTTTATGCGTGCAGCAACTATGTTCTTCATGAGCTTGCCAAAGACCCTAATTGGCATGAAGGCCGTCCAGAAGCGCTTTACGAAGGCAGCAATGACAAAACAGCTTATGCTTTTTTCGAATCGGGGAACTGGTACCTTCTGGATTTCCAACACATAACAGCCGTTAAAATTCCCGAAAAGGTCATCGAAGTCCTGGTCGATGAAAATGAAACTCAGCGTAAAGCGGCTATTTTGCTGAGGAATCTCCAATTAGTCGATTTGATGATCCAACACATGCACTCTGGAACCTGGTCTGACGGATTGCCCGTCAGGCCGTTCTTCAAAGACGACTACTGCTGTATAGAATATGAATCCGGCCGCTGGTGGCATTACGATATTGATAATGGAACTTGGTTTTAGAGGAGATGACTGGATTGCCTGCTTTTAAAGATACCTCAAATAATACCTGGAGTGCGTCCTTTTATTACACCGATTGGACGGGACAGCGCAGGCGGAAAAAGAAAGTTGGTTTCAAAACCCGTCGGGAAGCCTTGGCCTTCGAGGAAAATTTCAAGTCCAAGGCCGCCGGGGCCACTACGATGACATTCGGTGAACTCTACGAACTCTATATGGAAGACGCCAGGGTCCGTTTAAAGCCGACAACATACCGGAATAAGGAGTTTGTCATCAAGCTGAAGGTCCTGCCCTTTTTCAAGGACCTTCCCATCTCTTCGATTACGCCGGCGATTATCCGGAAGTGGCAGAATCAGATGCTGAGCGCGACGTACACGCCCTTTGGCAAACAGAAGACCGCCCAGCCTTACACGCAAACCTACCTGAAGACGATCAATAATCAAGTATCGGCCATCTTCAACTTTGCCGTGAAGTACTATCACCTTCCGCAAAATCCAGTCCGGCTCTGTGGTTCCATGGGGAAAAAACGGTCTGACCGTATCAGCTTCTGGACGCTCGACGAATTCCGCCAGTTCATTACGGTGTACAAAGACGACATCCTGTACTACACGATTTTCATGCTCCTCTTCTGGACCGGTATGCGCGAAGGCGAACTCTTAGCACTAACCGCAGCGGATTTCGACCTGGAAGAGCAAACAGTCAGCATCACCAAGAGCTATTCCCGTCTGGACGGCCAAGATCTGATTCAAAAGCCCAAAACGTCGAAGAGCATCCGGACCATCACTATCCCGCCCTTTCTCTGCACCATCGTCCAGAACTACATGAACGCCATCTACGGACTCCGCAGCCAGGACCGGCTCTTTCCCACGACGAAGTACGCCATCCTGAATCACCTTCACACAGGCAGTAAAAAAGCCGGCGTGAAAAAAATCAGGGTCCACGACCTCCGCCATTCCCACGCGTCCTTCCTCATCGACCTAGGCTTCTCACCCCTAGTCATCAAAGAACGCCTGGGACACGAAAACATCGAAACCACCCTGAGTACCTACACCCACCTCTACCCATCACAGCAGCGGAAATTGCTAGCGGCCATGGAAAAATTCGGTGAAAAGTCCATCCCCAAAGATGACGACAAAACTACAGCCTAAGTAAATTCAAAACCAGGCGCTGTCACACGAAGACAGCGCCTGGTTGTTTTGTCCATTTCAAATTCATAAAGACCTGCCATTATATCAGAACAGTCTATGTTTAAATTTTACAGCGGGCCGCCCTGTCCGGGTCGGCCCTTACGCACAAGGTCGTTGGCCGTGTATATGTTCAGATTGCAAATCTACGTGTCCTTTGTAACCAAGTCTATTCCATATGTATAAAAATGCACATTTTTTGTTCGAGAAATTTGGCAAAAATAGGCCCTAAAAAAAGTTTTTGAAATTTTTTTGGTACACTTTTGGAACTTTTGAAAAAAAGAAAGCCTCACAAACGGCTTGGTTAAGCGATTTGTGAGGCTTGTTGCAACTATTCCCATTCAATCGTAGCGGGTGGTTTACTGGTAATGTCATACACGATGCGGTTGATATGGTCTACTTCGTTTACGATGCGGCTGGAAATCTTATCGAGGACATCGTACGGAATACGTGCCCAGTCAGCCGTCATGAAGTCGGTCGTAGTGACACCGCGCAGGGCCAAGGTGTAGTCATAGGTACGGAAGTCGCCCATGACGCCGACGGAGCGGTTGTTGGTCAGAACGGCGAAATACTGGTTGATGTCTCGCTGCATGCCGGCATTGGCGATTTCTTCGCGGAAGATGGCATCGGCATCGCGGAGGATGGCCAGTTTTTCTTTGGTGATTTCACCCATGACGCGGATAGCCAAGCCCGGTCCCGGGAAAGGCTGACGCCATACGAGGTATTCCGGCAGGCCCAATTCGGCACCGAGTTCGCGGACTTCGTCTTTGAAGAGGTTGCGGAGCGGTTCGATGAGGCCTTTGAAATCGACGACAGCCGGAAGGCCGCCTACGTTGTGATGGCTCTTGATGACGGCAGCATCGCCGGCACCGGATTCGATGACGTCGGGGTAAATCGTCCCCTGGGCCAGAAAATCGACGGAGCCGATTTTACGGCCTTCGTCTTCGAAGACGCGGATAAATTCTTCGCCGATGATTTTCCGTTTCCGTTCGGGATCGCTGACGCCTTCGAGTTTCTTGAGGAAGCGTTCCGACGCATCGACGCGGATGAAGTTCATGCCGCTGTCCTTGAAGGCCGCTTCGACTTCGTCGCCTTCATTCTTGCGGAGCAGGCCATGGTCGACAAAGATGCAGGTCAGCTGACTGCCGACGGCTTTGGAGATGAGGGCTGCCGCTACGGAGCTGTCGACGCCGCCTGAGAGGGCCAGGACGACTTTGCCGTCGCCGACGGTTTCTTTGATGTTGGCAATGGCCGTCTTGGCATAGTTGGCCATGGTCCACGAGCCGGTGCAGCCGCAGACTTCAAAGAGGAAGTTATGGAGCATTTCCTTGCCGTGTTCCGAATGGAGTACTTCCGGATGATACTGCATGGCATAGAGTTTCTTTTCCGGGTTCTGCATGGCAGCGACCGGGCAATTGGCCGTATGAGCTACGATTTCAAAGCCTTCCGGGATGGAAGCGACGTAGTCCTGATGGCTCATCCAGACGATTTCTTTTTCCTGCAGGCCCTTGAACAAAGGCGATGCCGTATTGACATCGATTTCGGTCTTGCCAAATTCGCGCATGTCGGCGTGTTTGACTTCCCCGCCTAAGGTCTGTGCCATGAACTGCATGCCATAGCAAAGGCCGAGGACCGGGATGCCGAGATGGAAGACTTTTGCTTCGATCTTCGGCGCATTGTCTTCATAGACGCTGCCAGGACCACCGGTGAAGATGATGCCCTGGGGCTGAAGTTCTTTGATTTTAGCAACGGCTTTGTGATACGGGTATACTTCACAGTATACGTGGTTTTCACGGACGCGCCGTGCAATGAGCTGGTTATACTGACCACCAAAATCGACAACGATGACGAGTTCTTTGGTATCCATTAAGTGCCTCCTCGTGAAATACTTTCTTTGACAGCGGCGGCTGCCTAAATCATTCGATTATCATATTATAACACACGAAGATGAGAGTGACTAGTCACAAAGGGGCTAATTACGTCCATTCCCGGTACAAATCTTTGAGGATGCACGCCCGGGTGATCATACCGACGACACGCTTATTGTCCACGACGGGAAGGACTTTCAAATGTTCCAGGATCATGACGGCCGCTACCTGTTCGACGTCAGCTTTGGGCGTAGCAATCATGACGTTCTTGGTCATCAGTTTCGAGCAGGGCTGGTCGAGGAGGTTCTTGAACTCCTTGGCATATTTGCCGACGCGGCTGGTATAAATCTTGGTGCCGATGAAGGGCAGGCGCGGGATGTGCGGCTTCGAGCTGCGGTACATGAGGTCGGCACTGGAGATGAGGCCGATGAGATGGTCTTCTTCATCGACGACGGGCACAGCCAGCAGGCGGTGCTTGATGAAAATGCGGAAGACGTCGCGGATGGGAATATCCGGCGTTACCGAGACGAAAACCTTTTCCATGACATCTTTCACGCGGACAATTGGTTTTTCTTTCATTTCTTCAGCCATGGTACGTCCCCTCCCCTTAGTCATCGCCGTATTCGCGATACAATTCATCGAGGATGTTGCCGCGGGTAACGATGCCGACGATATGTTTTTCCTTGACAATCGGAATGACTTTCAGATGTTCTGCAACCATGACGCCGGCAATCTGTTCCACTTCCGCATCCGGCGCAGCGATGATGACATCTTTTGTCATCATGTCCTTGGCCGTGCAGGCCATGAGTTTCTTGAAGCCCTTGTCGTATTCACTGATACCGTTATAATAAATGCTGGCTCCCAAAAGATTGACATAGTGCGGGACATGAGGCTTTACCTTCTTGTAGAGCAAATCAGCGTCGGTAACGATGCCGGCGAGCTCTTCCTTTTCATTGATGATAGGAATGGCCGTAATGTGATTCTTGACGAACATGTTGACTAAATCAAAGACAGACGTTTCCGGCGAAGCCGTAACGAAATTCTTTTCCATAATATCTGAAGCTGTACGTTTAGACATAGTTATCACTCCTTTTCTTATATTATAAGTATTAGACACAAAGGCCCTGATTTCCTGCTTGGGAGGTAAAAAAAGGTCCTGTCGTATAACGACAAGACCTTTTAAGTGGCTAGTTGTTAGTGGTTAGCGGATGGTTTTAAATTTAAGGCACAGCGGGCCGCCTACGAACAACGAGCCACGAATCACGAGCCACTAAATACAGCTTATTTTCCGCAATAAGCGATGACTTCGACTTCTACAAAGACGTCTTTCGGGAGGCGGCTGATTTCGACGCACGAACGGGCCGGCAAGGTCTTCTGGAAGTATTTGCCGTAAACTTCGTTGACAGCGCCGAAGAAGTTGATGTCCGTCAGGTAAACCGTCGTCTTGACGACGTCATCATAAGAAAGGCCGGCTTCTTCGAGGATAGCGCCGACGTTCTTCATGCACTGTTCGGCCTGTTCGACGACGCCGCCGGAAACGATTTTGCCTTTTTCCGGGTTGATGGCGATCTGGCCGGAAGCAAAGAGGAAATCACCGGCTTTGATAGCCTGAGAATACGGGCCTACTGCGCCCGGAGCTTTCGTAGTACTGATAACATTGACTGCCATGATAATGCATCTCCTTAATTTTAATCTAACTGTATTATACCTCGCAGGCCCTGGGAAAACCATAGGCCTGCGGCAATAATCACGATTCTGATTTAGCGTCAGCCCCTTCGATGAGGTGCCCTTCCCTGTCATACTGCTTCTTGTTCAAACCGCAGGCAAACCAGGCGGCGACGACAGCGGCGATGAAAACCCACGACGAGAAGATGGACATGCGCGTATCAGGGTTGTAAATCATGCCGATAGTGACGAGAATCAGGAAGATGATGCAGAAGTAATTGGAATAGGGATAGAGAGGCGATTTGAAAGGATGTTTCGCCATGACTTCCGGTCCCCAGGACTTGCGGAAATTTTTCTGGGCATAGGCCAGGACGAACCAGGCGACCATGCCCGGAAAAACGGAGGCACTGTATAAGTAAAGGAATAATTTGGAGTCCGGCACGAGGTAGTTGAGGATGACGCCGATAGCCAGGACGACGATGGTGACGGCAATGCTGTTGCGCGGCACGCCACTCGGCGACAATTTGGCAAAAATCTTCGGAGCCTGTCCGTTCTGTGCCAGCGTGTAGAGCATACGGCCCGAACTGTACATGCCGCTGTTGCAGCCGGACAGGGCCGCCGTGAGGACGACGAAGTTGATGATGCCCGCTGCGGCCGAGATGCCGACTTTGGCAAAGGTCATGACAAAGGGGCTGCCGATGTAGCTGACTTCACTCCAGGGATAGATGCAGAGGATAACGAAAATCGAGCCGATGTAGAAGATGAGGATACGCCAGACGATATTGTTGACGGCCTTCTTCAAAGTGTGTTTCGGGTCCTGAGCTTCGCCAGCTGTAATACCGATGAGTTCAACGCCCTGGAAAGACGCGGCGACGACGCACATGGCTGCCAGCATACCGCCCCAGCCATTGGGCATGAATCCGCCGTGGTCCCAGAGATTGCTGATACCGACAGGAACGCCGCCATTGCCGAAGCCAAAGAGGATGACCGCAGCTCCGACGATGAGCATGATGATGATGGTGACGACTTTAATCAAGGCGAACCAAAATTCAAATTCACCGTAATATTTGACGGCTGCCATATTAGCCGCTGCGACGATGGCCATGCCGGCCAGGGCTGAGATCCATTGCGGCAGCAGTGGGAACCAGTAGTGGACGTAAATGCCGACAGCTGTGATTTCCGACAAACCGACGACGACCCACAGGAACCAATAGGAGCAGGCAGTGAGGTAGCCGACGAAAGGACTGATATATTTATGTCCATACGTGGCAAAGGAGCCGGTAACGGGTTCCTGATAAAGCATTTCCCCCATGATGCGCATGATGAAAAACATGACGACGCCCGTCACGGCATAACAGAGCAATACCGACGGTCCCGCCATCTGAATGGTGTTGGCCGATCCCATGAACAGGCCGACACCAATCGTCCCCCCAAGAGCGATCATCTCTACGTGGCGCGGTTTCAGGCCGCGTTCCATTTTCTGCTGTTCCATGATCTGCCCTCCATTACTTCAAGGTAACAAAATAATGATGGTCTTTGAGCATGGTCATCAGTTTTTCAACGTGCTTTTCGTTGGCCGTTTCCAGTTCCAGGGAGACGGCGGTCATGCCCATGTCGATGCCGTGCTGGCTGCGTTCATGGGTGATGGAAAGGACGTTGGCATTGGTGCCGGCAATGAGGGTCAAGAGCTTGACCAGTTCGCCCGGGACGTCGGGGATGACGGTCTGGAAGAAGATCTTGCGCTGCGACTTGATCAGGCCCTGGTTGATGACGCGGGTCATATTGTTGACGTCGATGTTGCCGCCGCTGACGAGGGCTGCGACTTTCTTGTTGCGGATGCCGGAAATCTTGCCGCTCATGAGAGCTGCGACCGGTACGGCACCGGCCCCTTCGGCAACGGTCTTGCCCCGTTCCAGGAGAATCAGGATAGCGCTGGCGATTTCCGATTCATCGACGGTGACGATTTCATCAACGTATTTCTTACAGATATCATAGGTCAAGTCGCCCGGTGTCTTGACGGCGATGCCATCGGCCAGAGTAGCCTTGCCGTTGTAGGTAATGACCTGTCCTTTTTCGATGGATTCTTTCATGGACGGCATGTTTTCCGTCTGGACGCCGATGACTTTGATCTTAGGGTTGACGTTCTTAGCGGCTACGGCCAGGCCGGAAATGAGGCCGCCGCCGCCAATCGGTGCGACGATAGCATCGACTTCGGGAAGCTGTTCGATGATTTCCAGGGCAATCGTCCCCTGGCCGGCAATGACTTCCGGGTCGTTGAAGGGATGGACGAAGGTATAGCCGTGTTCCGTCGTCAATTCAACGGCTTTGGCTGCGGCTTCATCGAAGAAATCCCCGTAGAGGACGACATTGGCACCGTAGCCGCGGGTCGCCGTAATCTTACTCAAGGGAGCGTGTTTCGGCATGCAGATGACGGACTGGCAGCCATATTCGCTGGCAGCCAGAGCCACGCCCTGGGCGTGGTTTCCGGCCGAAGCGGCGATGACGCCTTTTTCCCGTTCTTCCGGGGTCAGGGAAGCGACTTTGTTATAGGCCCCGCGCAGTTTAAAGGAGCCTGTCCGCTGGAGGTTTTCCAGTTTCAAATAAACTTCGCAGCCAGCCAAATCGCTGACGGAATTACTGTACGACAAGCCAGTCTTCTGGGCGACGCCCTTTAAACGTTCCTGGGCCTCTTTGATCATTTGTAAGGTAACTCTTTCTTCACTCATGTTGCATGCTGCCAAACGGCAGCGTCCCTCCTTCGTTAGTTAGAATAAATACGGTTTGATTATGCTTTTACTATACGCCTTTGATTGTCCATTGTCAATAGAGTATTTGGCTGTTTGTATTTTATCAGTAGACTTATGTTTACTAAAGCAGAAATCATCATTGCTTATTTCGCATAATTTGGTGTTGAACGATGCGAAAAGAAGAAGCTGCCTTATACAGCAGCTTCTTCGTGGCTAGCAGTTAGTGGCTCGTGGTTAATGGTTAGTGGCTCGTAAGCGCTTTACTAATTACAAATAATAAAAGGGACTGTCACACGAAGGCTTATGCCATCATGCGGAGTCCCGTTGCTTCATAGTTTGTAGTACAGAATTTATGGTTTGCAGAAAAGACCTTTAAATTTAAAGCCATCTGCTAACCCCTAACAACTAGCCACTAACAACTGAAAAAGGCTTGTCGTCGTACGACAAGCCTTTTTCATATGGTGACCCCTACGGGATTTGAACCCATGTTCTCGCCGTGAAAGGGCGATGTCTTAGACCGCTTGACCAAGGGGCCATGGCTCCTCAAGTAGGACTCGAACCTACGACAAATCGGTTAACAGCCGATTGCTCTACCAACTGAGCTATTGAGGAATATCACTTCAAGCTCGTTCCGAATCGGAACAATTAACATTATACTTGAAGAGATAGAAAAATGCAAGTCTTTTTTACGATTTTTTTTAATGACTTTCTCCTGCCCTGCCGAGGAAATGGAAATAGGCCGTAAAACAATACACGGCAGCGACTAAGCCGATGGCTGCACCGGCATAGCCGATATACGGCAACAGGCCATGAGCCGTGACCTGCCCGCCAATCCAGGTACCACCGCCGATGCCGACATTGAAGATGCCCGAAAAGATGGACATAGCCACCGGTGCCGCCCCCATCGGGACGTGGCGGATGAGTTCGGCCTGGAAGGTGACGTTGAACAACGTCGAAGCACAGCCGACGACCAGGCAAGCAGCGACCATCGTCCCTGCCCCGCCAGCAGCAGCCTTCCACAAGAGGAACGGAATGACCAGCCCCAGCAGTCCGGCCCGGATGATGCCATAGCGGAAATGATTGTAAAAACGGGAAAAGACAAAACTCCCTACAAGGCCGCTGACGCCGAGAAGCATGAGCGTCGACGTGATTCCCTGGTCGCTAAAGGCAGCGACGATTTTGAGAAAGGGTTCGATATAGCTGTACGCCGTGAAATAGGCCGTCGCAAACAGGACAGACAAGATATAGACACTGACGACGACGGGATTCCTGAGCAGCTTAGGCAGGTCATCGCGGGAAAAAGAGGCGTCACTGGCCAGTTTCGGAAAAACGAAGGCCAAATAAAGGAGCACGGCTAAGGCTGTTGCCGTAATGGTCAAGAAAGTCATGCGCCAGCCGGCATAGAGGCCAATGATCCGCCCCAAGGGCAGACCGAATATCATGGCGACAGCCGAGCCGGTGACGATCATACTCAAAGCCAAAGGGCGATGAGTCCGCGTGACCAGGCGTGTCGCTATCGGAGCTGCAATGGACCAGAAAATAGAATGAGCGCAGGCGACGCTGATACGGGCTGCCATGAGCATGGGAAAATTCAAGGCCAGCCCCGACGCCAGCTGTCCCAAGACAAAGAGACCCATAGTCCCTAACAAGAGGCGCCGCATCTCCATCTGGCAGACGAGTAGCATGAGCGGCAAGGACAACAAGGCTACGACCCAGGCGTAGACAGTGATCATAATGCCCGTCTGGGACTCAGTCATTGCGAAGGACTGAGAAATGTCCATGAGCAGACCGATAGGCATGAATTCCGATGTATTGAAAATAAACGCCGACACGGTCAAGCCCAGGAGAGGTAATACATACTTCAAGGGAATAGAAGGAAACATGATAAATTCTTCCTTTGCATAAAATTGGGCCCCTCTATCGTACTCGCCATGAAGGGAAAAGTCAATAAGCGGGCCGCCGATTATGGCGGCCCCTACGCGGCTTCGGCAAACGAACCACAAAAAGGGCTGCCGCCTAAGCGACAGCCCTTTTTCGGGTAGTCTTTATTCTATTTCATTACTAGTAAGCCTTACTGAGTCTTACATCATGCCGGGCATACCGCCGCCCATGCCAGCCGGGGCTGCCGGAGCTGCCGGAGCCGGTTCCGGTTTGTCAGCGACCAAGGTTTCCGTCGTGAGGACGAGGGCTGCGATGGAAGCTGCGTTCTGGAGAGCTGTACGGGTTACTTTAGCCGGGTCGACGATACCAGCTTTTACCATATCGACATATTCTTCTTTGAGGGCGTTGAAGCCTACACCGTCTTCAGAAGCTTTGACTTTAGCAACGATGACCGAGCCTTCGAGGCCAGCGTTTTCAGCAATCTGGCGGAGCGGAGCTTCGATAGCGCGTTTGACCAGGTTGATACCCGTCTGTACGTCGCCGTCTTCATTGAATTCGTCGAGAGCCGGGAGGATGTCGATGAGGGTCGTGCCGCCGCCGGCTACGATACCTTCTTCAACAGCTGCACGGGTAGCGTTGAGGGCATCTTCGAGACGATATTTCTTATCTTTCAATTCGACTTCTGTAGCAGCGCCGACTTCGATGACAGCTACGCCGCCGGACATCTTAGCCAAACGTTCCTGCAATTTTTCTTTATCGAAATCAGACGTCGTTTCAGCAATCTGGGCTTTGATCTGAGCAACGCGGTCTTTGATGGCCTGAGGATCGCCGTGGCCTTCAACGATGGTCGTTTCGTCTTTGGTTACGCGGACCTGACGAGCTGTGCCGAGGTCTTCCATGGTAACGCTGTCGAGTTTACGGCCTACATCTTCTGTAATAACCGTAGCGCCCGTCAAGGTTGCGATATCCTGGAGCATTGCTTTGCGGCGGTCACCGAAGCCCGGAGCTTTGACAGCGACGGCTTTGAAGGTACCACGGAGTTTGTTGACGACCAAGGTTGCCAAGGCTTCACCTTCGACGTCTTCAGCGATGATGAGGAGTTCTTTACCAGCCTGGACGACTTTTTCGAGAACCGGGAGCATTTCCTGGATAGAAGCGATTTTGCGGTCCGTAATGAGGATGTACGGTTCGCTCATGACAGCTTCCATTTTATCCGGATCCGTTACCATGTACGGGGAAATGTAGCCGCGGTCGAACTGCATGCCTTCGACGACGGAGAGCTGCGTGCCCATGGTCTTCGATTCTTCAACCGTAATGACACCATCTTTGCCGACTTTTTCCATAGCGTCTGCGATGAGGCCGCCGACTTCTTCGTCACCAGCCGAGATAGAAGCTACCTGAGCGATAGAAGCTTTGTCAGAAACAGCGATAGAACGTTTCTTGATTTCTTCGACGAGTTTAGCGACAGCTTTTTCAATGCCCCGTTTGAGAATCATCGGGTTAGCACCGGCTGCGACGTTGCGCATGCCTTCCTGGATCATAGCCTGTGCCAGGATGGTAGCTGTCGTCGTACCGTCACCAGCGACGTCGTTAGTCTTGGTTGCGACTTCTTTGACGAGCTGTGCGCCCATGTTTTCAAAGGGATCTTCCAATTCGATATCGCGGGCGATGGTAACACCATCGTTAGTGATGGTCGGTGCGCCGAATTTCTTGTCAAGAACGACGTTGCGGCCTTTAGGCCCTAAAGTAACTTTTACGGCATTTGCCAAAGCGTCTACGCCTTTGCCGAGAGCGCGGCGTGCATCTTCGTTGAACAAAATCTGTTTAGCCATGTTGAACACACTCCTATGTGAAAGTTAAGTAGTTTTAAATTGATGATTTATTAGATGATAGCCAAGATGTCGCGTTCGCTGACGATCAAATATTTGGTGCCTTCGAACTTGACTTCTGTGCCGGCATATTTGGAGAAAATAATCTTGTCGCCTACTTTGACATCCAAAGCAACGCGTTTACCGTCGTCCTGTACTTTGCCCGGACCTACGGCTACGACTTCGCCCTGGCTCGGTTTTTCTTTAGCAGTGTCCGGTAAAAAAATACCGCTTGCAGTTTTTTCTTCCTGTTCCAATACACGGATAACTACGCGATCTCCTAACGGTTTTAACATTTTATATTCCTCCTTAAAAGTAAGTTGCTACTCTTTATTAGCACTCCATACTTCCGAGTGCTAACTTACAATATATATATTAGCCATTAAAGGTAAAAAAGTCAAGGCCTTAGCCCTGACTTTTTCCTGAAACGTTTTATTTTTTTTGACTTTTTATCTTTTCCGCACTGGCGACGACCGCATCGGCCACGGCTTTCAAGGATTTCCGGTTCTTCATGCTGTACTGCTGCAACCGGCGGTAAGCTTCGTGTTCGGATATATGATATAAGTCCATGAGGCAGCCTTTGGCCCGGTCGACGGCTTTGCGCGTCTCGATGCGTTCGTTCATATCATCGAGCTGCTGGGCCACTTCGCGCTGGTGGCGGAACTGGGAAATAGCAATTTCGATGGCCGGGAAGAGATTCACCGGGCTGACCGGTTTGACCAGATAGCCGAGGACCCCGGAGTCCTTGGCCTTGTCGACGATATCCTGCTGGCTGTATGCCGTGAGCAGCAGGACCGGTGCCAGGCCTTCGTGGCCAATCATGCGGGCCGCGTGGATGCCGTCCAGGCGGGGCATCTTGATGTCCAGGAGGACGATGTCCGGCTTCTCCTTGCGTACTAAATCGAGGGCCTCGACGCCATCAGCCGCTTCCCCGACGACGGTATGGCCGGCATCTTCCAGCATTTCACATAAATCCATACGGATGATCGATTCGTCATCCCCTATTACAACGCGATATCCCATTGGTTATTCTCCCCTCTCTGGTAATGGAAAACGGATTGTGACGACCGTCCCTTCCGGCACACCGTCATCGAAAGCAATCGCCCCTTGTAAATCTTTCTCGATCAGCGTCCGCACGATGGCCATGCCCAGATGCTTGCGGCCCGTATCGACCGGCGCCTGGGCCATGCCGACGCCGTCATCACAGACCAGGATGAGACCGGTATCCCCGTCCCGGCGGATCGTGATAGACAGGGTCCCCTGGCTGCGCCCTTCAAAACCGTGGATGATAGCATTGGTAATGAGTTCGTTCAGGACCAGCGCCAGCGACGTCGCAGCATCGGACGGCAGAGGCAATATTTCCCCGGAAAATTCCGTCTCTACATGGCAGTCCTTGCTGACCAGGCTGTGAGCCAGGAGGCCCAGCAGTTTCTGGGCCACGTCGGAAATATCAATGTTCTCTTCATCGTGGTGGGACAACGTCTCGTGGACCAAAGAAATGCTGAGAATCCGGTTCAGGCTTTCTTTGAGGACGTCCCGCGCTTCTTCACTGGTCGTGCGCCGCATCTGCATGCGCAGCAGACTGGCGATGGTCTGCAAGTTGTTCTTGACGCGGTGGTGGATTTCCTTGATGACCGACGTCTTGACCATGAGTTCTTCTTCCTTGCGGTGCAATTCTGTCCGCTCGGTCAGGATGGAAATGACCCGGCGGACTTTGCCGCGCTGCAGGATAGGAATGACCCGGCGGGAAACGACGGCTTCACCGAGCGTCACGTCGTCGGTCAGCCCCGTCGCCTGGGACAGGGCTTTCTTGGCCCCGGTCAGGTCGAGGCGGGTATTGTAGATATTGGTCCCCGTAATGGCGCCGCGCTGGCCGCACATGTGCAGGATGCTGTCGGCCATGTCGTCGGCATAGATGACGACGCCGTTGCAGTTGACCAGGACGACGCCATCCTGGATGGACAAGGGCCGGTACATGGAATGGAAATCCATGGGCACCTGCAAGGACAAAAAGGCCGTTTCCGTCAAGATTTCCCGATTGTCTTCGACGGCTCCGACAAAGGCAATGACGGCAATCGTCCCGCCGCCGTTATCGACGAAGGGATAGGACACGATCGGCGCCATGCGGCCGTATTCGATTTCCCTTTCGCCCTGCAAGGCCTGCCCGGTCTGGAAGACCTGATAGTTGAAGGGTTCTTCATACCGGGAAAAGACAGCGCCCGGATCGGTCGTCTCGGTCTGCCGTCCTTTTTGCAGGAGCGGCGTCCGGTGGGCGGCCAGGACCAGGGTCCCCGCGTCTTTTCCCGGCACGTAGACGAAGAGTTCCCGGTGCGACAAGTCGCTGGCGAACTGCAATAATTCTTCACTGTTCTGTAAAATATGGATCTGCACGGGCGACAACGTGCTCTGAGTCCGGCAGACCGCTTCAAGTGTAGCCATAGAAGATTCCCCCATCTCTTCACAGGATTAGTCCGATGTAATCGGCAGGGCCGGCTTGGCGTTGAGCGTCAAATCGGCAAAACGGCCGTCCAAGGCCATATAATAGGCCCGGCAGCCGATCATGGCGCCGTTATCGGTGCAGAGGATCGGATCTGGCCGGTAAAAGGCATAGCCCTTGTCGGCACAGGCCGCACTCATGGCCGCTGCCAGGCCGCTGTTGGCCGAGACGCCGCCGGCGACGGCAATTTTTTTAGCCCCACAGTAAGAGGCGGCGTCCATGGTCTTTTCGACGAGCGTTTCGACGACGGTCTTCTGGAAGCTGGCCGCGACATCGGCGGCATTATAGGACTGGCCGCGCTGTTCTTGCGTGTGCAGGTAGTTGAGGACAGCCGACTTGAGGCCGCTGAAGCTGAACTCGAAGTTATGCTTTTCATGGAGGGCTTTCGGGAAGGCGATGGCATCGGGATTACCTTCCTTGGCCAATTTGTCGATCTGCGGACCACCCGGATAGGGATAGCCCATGACGCGGGCAATCTTGTCGAAGGCTTCACCGGCGGCATCGTCCCGGGTCTGGCCCATGAGTTTGAACGAATTATAGCCATTAATCTGGACCAGCTGCGTATGGCCGCCGGAAACGACGAGGGCCAGGAACGGCGGTTCCAGTTGGGGATGGCTGAGGAAGTTGGCAAAAATATGACCTTCCATGTGGTTGACGCCGACCAGGGGCTTGTCGGCAGCGAAACTGATGGCCTTGGCAGCGGCGACGCCGACCAGCAGGGCGCCGACCAGGCCGGGCCCATAAGTAACACCGATATGGTCGATATCGGCTAAGGTGACCTGTGCCGTATCGAGAGCTTCCTTGATGATAGGCAGGACGTATTCGATATGCTGGCGCGAGGCGATTTCCGGTACGACACCGCCGAATTTGCGGTGAATCGGTACCTGTGTCGATATGATGTTGGAGCGGATATGGCGGCCGTCTTCGATGACAGCAGCCGACGTTTCGTCACAACTCGTTTCTAAAGCTAAGGTATACATAGATTTCATCCTTTTTATCGTGAATGGCTGAACCATTGGTAATTTTCTTTCTGACACTGCATGATGCAGGCATCTTCTACAGGCTGGGAATAGTAATCCTTACGGACGGCAACGCCTTCGTAGCCCAGCTTGCGGTACAAGCCCTGGGCCGGTGCATTGGACTGGCGGACTTCCAGGAACATACTCGTACAGCCGTCCTGGAACAGGGCTTCCATAGCCGTGCGCAGGAGGGTCTCGCCATAACCGTGGCCCCGGGCGGACGGGTGGATGGCGATGTTGGCCAGCTGGCCTTCATCGGCGATGAGCCAGACGTCAGCGTACCCGAGGACCTGACCTGTTTCCCCTTCCAGGACGTAATACTTAGCGACAGGATTGTCCAGTTCCGCTGCCAGGGACTGATGGGACCAGGGCACGGAAAAGGAGGCCTCTTCGATGGCGATGATGGCCGGCAGATCTTCCCGGCCAGCCTGACGGACCGTTACCGGCATGATGCACCGCCGTGGCGTTTTTCCCAGAGCACTTCCGCTTCGCTGCGGCGCAGGTACGACGGCGTCAAGGTCATGCAGTCGTCGTAGTCACCGGCAGCAAAGCGGACATTGGCCGCCAGGGCTACGCTGCCGGCGCGGGGAATGACCATCGTCGGCGGCGCCATGCGGAACAAGGGACTGCGCCCTTCGATGTCCTTACGCCCTTTGAGGGAGCCGTCGCCGCAGAAGACGACGGGCTGACCTTCCTGTTCCAGCGTATCCAGGACTTCCGTCCGCGGGGCGATATAGATTTCTTTTTCCGTCGTCAGCGTCGTCCGGTCCCAGCGATAGACGCCGGCATAGACGTTGCCTTTCTGGGCGTCGATGAGGGTACAGATACGGTCGGAGACGCCGACGAAATTCCAGGCCAGGCTGACTGGGGTCGTCACGCCGACAATGGGGACGTTCCAGGCAAAGGACAGGCCTTTGCCTGTGGCCAGGCCGATGCGCAGGCCCGTAAAGGAACCGGGGCCGACGGCTACGGCGACGCCGTCAATCTGGCTTTTCTTGACCGACGCCTTGTCGAGCATGTCGGCAATGTGGGGCATGAGCTGTTCCGAATGGGTCAGCCGTGCCTGGATAGTGAGTTCGGCCCGCAGCGTGTCTTCATGGAGTAAGGCGACACTCGATACGAGGCTCGATGTTTCAATGGCTAAGAGCATATTTTTTTACCTCATTTTCTACAGCCTTCCAGCGGCTGCCGCGGAAATCAAAATGAAACAGCCGGTCTGTAGGACTCGTCTTTTCGATAGTGACAATGGCGGCATCATCAGGCAGGCGGTCTGGGAATTTTTCCGACCATTCGATGACGGTCACACCGCTTTCGAGATAGTCGTCGAATCCCAGGTCATCTAATTCATATTCTTCTTCCAGCCGATAAAAATCGAAATGCTGGAGAGGAATGGTATTTTCATAATAATTCAGAATGGTGAACGTCGGGCTGACGACGACATCGTCGATGCCCATGCCCTGGGCAATGCCCTGGACGAAATGGGTCTTGCCGGCACCGAGGTCACCGCGCAAGGCCAGGACATCACCGTCGCTGAGGACCGGACCCAGGGCTTTGCCTAAGGCTATCGTTCCGGCTTCTGAATGGGTAGCTACATCAAAGGTCATAATTTTCTCCTTTTAAAAATGGGTCCAGCCCGTCGGCGGCAGGACCTGTTCTCCCCCATCGTGGCGGAGCAGGACCCGGCCCGGTCCCGGACGGACGGTCCCGATGGCGGTCACGGCCGGATAATCGGCCTGCAGGGCCTGGAAATCAGCGGGGGCCATGGTGAAGACCAGTTCATAGTCTTCGCCGCCGTTGAAGACGAATTTCCAGATATCCTTGCCCGATGACGCCGCCCAGGCTTTTAGCCCGTCACTCGTCGGCACCTTATCCCGGTCGATGACCAGTTCGACACCGCTGGCCTTGGCGATTTCATTGGACTCGCTGGCCAAACCATCGCTGATGTCGTTCAAGCTATGGCAATGATGCTGTACCAATAACCGGCCCAAGGAAATCTGCGGTTCCGGGTACTGGTGGGCTTTCTTCAAAGCTTCATAACCGTCCTGCCCAGCCAGGAGCACATCCAGGCCACCGGCAGAATCGCCGATCGTATGGGATACGGCAATGACATCGCCAGCCTGGGCGCCGCTGCGCAGCAGGGCTTTCCCGGCTTCGATTTCGCCAAAGGCGGCCACGGTGATGACGACGCCTTCTTTAGACATGACCGTATCGCCGCCGAGGATATTGACCTCATAGGCCCGGCAGATATCCTTGATGCCGCGATACATTTCAACGACGTCGTCGACTTCCATCTGCGGCGCCAACGCCGTCGACAAGACGATATGCGTCGGTACGGCCCCCATGGCTGCGATGTCGCTGAGGTTCGAAGCGACGGCTTTAAAGCCGACATCATGCCAGGTTGCCGTCTGGCCGACGATGAAATGGCTGTTCTGGACCATCGTATCGATGACAGCGACCTGCTGCCAGCCTGGCGTCGTCGTATAGACGGCACCGTCATCTCCGATGCCGACGACGACGTTCTCTTTATGGTAGAGCGTATCCGCTTTGATGGCATCGATGAATCCAAATTCACCGATATCTGAAATTTTCATGATCGAGCCTCCGCAACGTTATTCTTCATAAGCGACATGGTTGTCTTCGCACCATTTCTTGGCAATCTTGCGAAATTCCATGCGCTGGAAAGTATACCAGAACTGGACCAGGCCCATGTCCTTCAATTCCCGTTCCAACTGGGTTACGGTCTTGCCGGCTTCGATGGACTGCTGGAAGGCGGCCCGCTGCTTGGGGTCCTTCATCATGGGGACGAAGCCCTTGATCATTTCCGGCAGGTCCAGGTCGGCCTGGGTCGGCAGCTTGATATAGGCATCGGGATGGGCCGTCACTTCGTTTTCCGCCTTGTCATCTCCGGGGATTTCCGTGACCAGGGCCATATGGCCGTCATTTTTATTCAAATAAAATTTAAGATACGGGTTGTTCAATTCAAAAGCTTTCAATAGCTCTTCGATTTGGACTGTCATAGCTTACACTTCCTTTTCACAATTTGCGATGACTCTATTATAGCATGGATAGGGCCGCGCCTAAAGTAGGCGTGAGTTTGAAGTTGAAAGTTTGATGTTTGATGTGGATGGGATAAAATTTAAAAGCCATCGCATCCAACATCATACATCAAACCTCAAACATTAAAGAGAAAGGGGCCTCGCATGATGGCAGAAACCTTCGTGCGACAGCCCCTTTTTGAATATTAAGTTTGTAAGTTGTAGTTTTTAGTGAAAAGCTTACTGCTGTGCACGGCGCATCGCTTTTTTGCGGTCGTGTTTGTCGAGGATAGCTTTGCGGATACGGATGCTCTTCGGCGTAACTTCTACGAGTTCGTCGTCGTTGATCCATTCCAAAGATTTTTCCAAGCCCATTTCCTGCGGCGGCGTGAGGCGGAGTGCTTCGTCCGAGGCGGAGGAACGGGTGTTGGTCAAGTGTTTCTTCTTGCACGGGTTGACATCGATATCGACGTCGCGGTTGCTTTCACCGACGACCTGGCCGAGGTAGATTTCTTCGCCCGGTTTGATGAACATCGTGCCGCGGTCCTGCAGGTTGAAGATGCCGTAGCCGGTAGTCGTGCCCGATTCAAAGGCAACTAAGCTGCCGCGGGTACGGCCCGGGATTTCGCCTTTCCAGGGAGCATAGCCGTGGAAGACGTGGTACATGATGCCATTCCCTTTGGTAGCTGTGAGAAATTCGCTGCGGAAGCCGATGAGGCCACGGGCCGGAATGATAAATTCCAGGCGGGTGTAGCCGGAGATATCGGTCATGTTGACCATTTCGGCTTTACGGGTACCGAGTTTTTCCATGACAGCGCCCATAAATTCAGGCGGAACGTCGATGGTGAGAGCTTCCAGCGGTTCGCATTTCTGACCGTTGATTTCTTTGGTGATGACGCTCGGTTTACCGATCTGGAGTTCATAACCCTGACGGCGCATTTCTTCGATGAGGACAGCGATGTGGAGTTCGCCACGGCCCGATACTTTGAAGGCATCGGCGCTGTCTGTTTCTTCGACGCGCAGGGATACGTTGGTCTGGACTTCGCGGAACAAGCGGTCGCGGAGATGACGGCTGGTGACGTATTCCCCTTCCTGGCCGGCAAAGGGGCTGTCGTTGACGTAGAAAATCATGGACAGCGTCGGTTCGTCGATGTTGATTTTCGGCAGGGCTTCCGGATTCTGCGGGTCCGTAACGGTTTCGCCGATCTTGAGGTCCGGAATACCGACGATGCAGGCGATTTCGCCCATAGCGGCTTCATCCTGTTCGACTCGTTTCAAGCCTTCATAGGTATAGACGCGGCCGATTTTGGCTTTGCGCTGGCCTTCGCCGTCGGTGACGACGACGTTCTGGTTCGGATGCATTTTGCCGCGGACAATACGACCGATAGCGATTTTACCGACATAATCGTCGTAGTCCAACGTCGTGACCATAAACTGCAGCGGGCCTTCGGCATCGCCTTTCGGGCACGGGCAGTATTTGATGATGGTCTTGAACAGCGGTTCAAGGTTATCGCTGTCGTCGTCCATGGAATATTTGGCAATGCCATCGCGGCCGTTGGCATAGACGACCGGGAAGTCGAGCTGTTCGTCCGTAGCATCGAGTTCCATGAACAATTCGAGAACTTCGTCTTCGACTTCGGCGACGCGGGCACCGGGTTTGTCGATTTTATTGATGACGACGATTGGTTTCAATTTCTGTTCCAAAGCCTTGCGCAAAACGTATTTCGTCTGCGGCATCGGGCCTTCAAAAGCATCGACGAGGAGCAGTACGCCGTCTACCATGTTCAGTACACGTTCTACTTCGCCGCCGAAGTCAGCATGCCCCGGGGTGTCGACGATGTTGATCTTGACGCCTTCGTGCATGACAGATGTATTTTTGGACAAGATTGTAATGCCGCGTTCACGTTCAATATCTCCAGAGTCCATGACACGTTCTTCTACTTTTTCGTTAGAACGGAAAACATGGCTCTGTTTGAGCATGGCGTCGACCAGTGTCGTTTTGCCATGGTCAACGTGGGCAATAATTGCAATATTACGAATATCTTTGCGTTCCATCTAATGTCCTCTCTCTCATTAACAAATATTAGATTGTATGTAACTAGATTAGTATAGCATGGATTGCGCAGAAATGCAAAGCCGCCTGCTGAATTTATTGTCAACAGGCGGTAAAATATCAGATAGATTTTCCTAATTCATAGGCTTTCTGCAACCATTGCGGGTGATTTCCTACAGCATTGGCTTCGCTCATGCCGCCGGCGTTGAAGCCTCCGGAATAATGGGCTTTGTCGAAGCAGCAGATCCAGCCATCAAGGGTCGATAGGGCCCGTTTCGCCGTGTCCGGCGCGTCATCGGCCGAAACGGTGATGAGGTAGATGTCGCGGAAATGGTAGGGCTGACCGTAGAGCGGATTGGTCCTATCGAGGAAGGTCTTCAGCTGCCCGCAGATATCGTAATAGTAGATAGGTGAAGCAAAGACGACGGCGTCTGCTTCTTGGACCTTCTTAATAAGGTCGTTGGCGTCGTCCTGAATGGGACAGTAGAGCAGGCGGTGACAGGCCATGCAGCCTTCACAATAACGGATATCCCGGCCGGCCAAGCTGAGGACTTCTACGTCGTTCCCCGCTTCGAGGGCCCCGCGGCCGGCTTCCCGGGCCAGCTGCTCGGAATTGCTGTCCGGACGGAGACTGGAAGATAAGATGAGGACTTTTTTAGCCATGAGACAACACCCTTTCCGAAAAAATCAGGCTTTATTTTTATGGAGCATAATGCGCAGAACTTCTTCATCGGTCTGCTGCATCCCCTGCGAGGCCAAGAGGCCGACATTCTTCAGACATTCTTCGGCCGAATGGGCGACCAAACCATCCGTCCCCTGGACGCGCACGTCATTGAGGGCCAGGAGGACTGCTTCATAAGCCGCATGGACCGAGGCCGAGACCTTCATGGAACAGCTGTTGGCTGCACCGTCACAGACCATGCCAACGATGGAACCGGACATGGTGGCCAGGGCCCGTTCGATGACGGCTAGCGGTTCGCTATCGGCCAGCAGCCAGGCCATCCCTGCGGCAGCCCCCATGGAAGCCGTGACGGTGGCACAGAAGGCTGACAGTTTCGGCAGATAACCGTGGGCGTAGATGGCGACCATACTAGATAAGGCCAGGGCCCGCAGCCGTTTTTCCGGCGTGACGCCGAGGAAATCGGCGACGACCGTCACCGGTTCCGTCGCGGCGATACCCTGATTGCCTGACCCGGAATTGGTCATAGCCGGGAAAGCAGCACCGCCCATGCGGGCATCGGACGCGGCGACCGTGCGGATCTGGATGCGATGGGACAAATCGTCTGCTAAGACGCCCTTTTCGACTAACTGCTGCAGGGTATAACCGATTTTCAAGCCGTATTTCCCGGTCAAGCCCTCCTGAGACAAGTGGTCGTTGAGCCGTTCCGCTTCCTTTAGGAAAGCAAGGTCTTCGATCGGCACTTGCTCAGCGAAATCGACGATATCTGCCAAGGTCAGCGTATGGAGGAAGGCGATTTTCGGGTCTTCGCCGCTGCCCCCGTCAACGCGTTGGTCCCGGAGGACTTTGCCGTCTTTTTCGATAAAGACGATGTTCGTATGGTCATCGGTGATGACGACGCGGACACGGTGGTTTTCGCCATAGACGACAGCTTCGGCATAGAGGACATGCGGTGTATCTTCCCGGACAGACACGGTAATCTTGCCATCAGCGACGTACTGTTTGCCCAGGGCGACGACGTCTGGCGTCAAGGCCTTGAGGACCTGCAAGCCCGCATCGGCATCGCCGCCGAGAGCGCCGACAGCTGCGGCAATGTAAAGGCCTGGCATCCCTGTCCCCGGCACGGTGACGCCCATGCCGTTCTTCATCAGGTTGGCCGAGACCCAGCCGTCGACGAAGCGCACCGGTTCGCCCAGTTCCCGGGCTGCCGTCGCCGCGGCATAGGCCAGGGCAATCGGTTCCGTACACCCCGTCGCCGGCGTCACATCTTGTTTGATGACGCTAATCATTTCGTTCCACATAACTCGTTTATCCATGACAATCCCTGCTTTCTCTCATTAAGATAGGTATTATAACGTAAATCGTATCACGTACTTTTCTAATACCATCATAGCATGATTCTTATGATAAAACAATATAGTAAAAGGAACTGTCACAGGTGCGACAGTTCCTTTTAAGGGGTTAGTGGCTAGTAGTTAGTGGCTAGCGGATGGATTTAAATTTTAGTCTTCGCCGATGATGCGGACTTCCGGTTCCAAGTGGACGCCGTGCGCTTTTTCGACGCGTTTCTGGACTTCGTGGATGACGTTGAGGACATCCCGTGCCGACGCGTGGCCCGTGTTGACGACGAAGCCGGCGTGTTTCATCGAGACCTGGGCATCGCCGCAGGAAAGGCCTTTGAGGCCGGTCTGGTCGATGAGGGTCCCGGCAAAGTATCCCGGCGGACGCTTGAAGGTACTGCCGGCGCTGTGCATTTCCAAAGGCTGCTTACTGCGGCGGCGGTTCATGAGATCGTCCATACGGGCCTGGATTTCCTTGGGGTCGCCGCTGCGCAAGGTCAGTTCGACTTCGACGACGAATTCCTGGGATTTCTGGAAGCGGCTCTGGCGATAGGAAAAACCGAGGTTCGGCGCATCATACGTATGGACACCGCCTTCGCTGTTGACCGTGCGGACGCGGGATACGACATGGCTCATTTCCCCGTCGTAAGCCCCGGCGTTCATAAAGACGGCGCCGCCCAGGGTACCGGGGATGCCACAGGCAAATTCGATGCCGGTCAGGCTGTTTTCCTGGGCAAACTGGCAGACATCTTTCAACATGTAACCGGCACTGGCCAGGATCTTGCGGTCGTGGCAGGCCAATACTTTAGTCATCGTATTCAACTGGATGACGACGCCCCGGATGCCGCCATCGCGGACGAGGACGTTGGAGCCGCCGCCGAGGACCGTCACCGGCAGTTCCAGCCGCCGTGCTGCCCGGATGGCCAGGGACATTTCCTTGACCGATTCCGGCAGGATCAGGACGTCGGCCGGGCCGCCGACAGCAAAGGTCGTGTGCTCGCTCATGGGTTCGTCGAGCAGGATCCGTTCCATGGGAACAGAGTTACTTAATTCGGAGACGAAAGTCGTCAGTGCATATTTATTGATCAAGGATGCTCATTCCTTCTGCCATTGCATTTTGAATAATCTGGAACACTTCACCGGCCATGGTCTGCCATTTATTATAATGGTTCAAATATTCCACGGCAGTCTGATTGTTTTTAATGAGTTCGGCCATCTGGTTCAAATGGTCGATCTTCTTGCGGATCGGCTTGTCCCCCATGGACTGGGCATAGGCCAGCTGGGCCTGAAGCATGAGAAAATCGCGGACCAGATGCTTGGTCTTTTCGTCTTTGGCCAGTTCCTGACCGGCTGCGACGAGGTCCTTGTATTCCTGACATTCTTTGATGGCAGCCTCTAATTCATGGGCTTTATCGTAAATTTCCACGTTCTACACCTCATCATTTCTGTAATTAAAGATTCTTGATACCGATACCGCTCTTGGCCATACCCGGGAAGCCGAGTTGGCGCATCGCTTCGTAAGACACGATAGCGACGGTATTGGACAGGTTCAGGCTGCGCGCCTGTTCGACCATCGGTACGCGGAAGCAGCGTTCCGGATTGGCTTTCAGGAGGTCTTCCGGAAGGCCTTTCGTCTCCTTGCCGAATACGAGCATATCATCGTATTGGAACTGGATATCGGCGTAACACTGTTCCGATTTGGTCGTCAAATAGAAAAAACGGTGGTCTTTGTATTTGTCCAGGACTTCCTGAAAATTTTCATGGATCTGGACATCGACGAGCGACCAGTAATCGAGGCCGGCCCGTTTCAAATGCTTGTCATCGATGGAAAAGCCCAGGGGCTTGACCAAATGCAGCGTAATATGATTGGCTGCGCATAAGCGGGCGACATTGCCCGTATTGCCGGGGATTTCCGGCTCTACCATTACGATATGCATACTTATATCACTCTCCAAGGGATATTGTACAGGATTTATGCAGGAAGTACAAGAGGAACATTGCGTTTCCGGCCTTTTTATGGTACACTTATAAATAATAGTTATTATTTAATAGAAAGGTAAAGTTTCTATTGATTTCAGAAAGAGGTGTCAATTATGGATAACTTTGATAACATTGCCCAGTATCCCATGTATTTCGCTCCCGGCTGTAAATTGCTGCAGCTGCAGCCTCAGATGGTTTCCGACGTCTACGATTACCTTCGCAAACTCTTCGGCAGCAAAATCAAACTGTATACGCGCTGCTGCGGCCTCGACGACGCCAACCAGCACAACGACGAAGCCGTCTTCATCACCCTGTGCGACACGTGCTACAAGATTTACGGTGAAACCTATGCCAACCTGCACATGCGCGACTTCTGGAACGTCTATGACGAATATAAAGACGTCTATCCGTTAGGCGAAAAAGAAGGCGAACTCCGCAAGACCCTGAAGAACACTTTTTGCGGCTCCCTCCCGCAGGAACACGTCAAGAGCTGGTTCGAAGAATGGAAGAAATGGAGTTTGAACAGTACTGAAAAAGACTGATTGTCTTTAAGGAGCAGAGGCACTATGAAATTCAATTATTACGGTCATTCCGCATTCACTCTTTCCGATGATGTGACGACCATCCTTTTTGACCCGTTCATTACGGAGAATCCCTGGACCCAGGTCAGTCCGACAGACATCCACTGCCAGTACATCATCGTCACTCACTGCCACGGCGACCATTATGGCGATACCGAAGCCATTGCCAAAGCCAATGACGCTACGGTCATCAGCACGGCCGAAGTCGCTGGCAAAGCGGGCGAAGCAGGCTGCAAGGCCCATGCCATGCATGTCGGCGGCAGTGCGGATTTCCCCTTTGGCAAAGTACGCCTGACACCGGCGTTCCACGGTTCGGGCATTGCCGGAGGGCTGGCATGCGGCGTCATCGTCGAATTTGGCGGCAAGCGCGTTTATTTCGCCGGCGACACAGGCCTCTTCTCGGACATGAAAATCCTCGATCGCTTCGGGCCGATCGACTGCGCCATCCTGCCTATTGGCGATAACTTCACCATGGGCATCGACGACGCAGCCCTGGCAGCCCTTTGGATCCAGCCGCGCTTCGTCATCCCCGTCCACTACAAGACCTGGCCCATTGTCGAAGCAGACCCTCAGGAATACAAGAAGCTCACGGAAACGAAATACAATATCCCCGTCCAGGTCGTCGACCCGGGGACAACGTATGAATTCTGATCATGATCCTTCCTGATTTCTACGACCGCTTCCAGTGCAAAGCCGGCGCCTGCCAGCATACGTGCTGCCGGGGCTGGGAGATCGACATCGACGACGTGACGGCCGACGTTTATCAGCACCTCGATGGCCCCTTAGGTGGGGCAATCCGCCAGCACATCGCCGAAGGGCCGGAGGGCTGGCATTTCTGTCTCACTGCCGACGGGAATTGTCCCTTCCTGCGGCCCGATGGCTTATGCCGTCTCATCCGTGAAAGCGGCGACGACATCCTCTGCGATATCTGCGCCCTCCATCCGCGGTTCTTCCAGGTCGTCACCGACGGGAACGGGCAGGACAGGGAACTCGGCGGCGTCGGGCTCTGCTGTGAAGCCGCGGCCGGTCTCTTGCTGAGCAGCCCCTCTCCCCTCACCTTTTATGATGAGGAAAGGGGCCAGTCCCTGGGGACGCTGGCGCAGCTCCTGGATGCCCTGGATTATCCGGCGCCATCGGCGGGTCTCGTTTATCAGCCCGACACGACGAAAAAAGGCCATGAACGCCTCCTGGCCGTCCTGTCCCGGACCGAACCGATTGACGATGCCTGGACGGCTGGTCTAAAAGCCTTACAGGCCCGGATAGCATCGACGGAAAAGGTCGCAGCTCCGGATCCGGAACAGGCCAAACGGTATCAGCGCGTGTACGACTATCTCTTTTACCGGCAGCTCGAGTCCTTTGCAGACGTCCCTTCTGACGTCCTCGCCACCTATGCTGCACGTAACACGGACTTCATCGGCCTTGCCGCTGCCGTAACGGGCAATCTGCCTGAAGCCGTGCGCCGCTGGTCGGAACAAATTGAATATGATACGGACAACGTGGCCCTTCTCAAGGAAGCGGCAGCGGCCGGAGAATTTTGACTTTTCCGGCATTTCGTGCCAGCTTTTGCCACTTTGCCCGTCCTATCGAAATAGGCGCGTCTTTCGTGCTACACTAGAGAAAAATCCCTGATTCATCAAAGGAGGTCTTTCTCTTGATCATAGCCGAAGACGCGCCTATTCGCGTACTCATTCGCAACCATTTAGATTTCAAAGGCAAGGTCAGCCGTAAACGCTACCTGCACTTCCGCCTGTTCAGCATCCTGCCCATCTGCCTCATCATCTGGCTCCAGCACCTGGCCTCGCAGGGCGGCCCGGCGGCCCTGGAATACACCATCGCCTCGTGCCTCATCGCCGTCCTCCTCATCCCCGTCGATTTCTCCTACATGATACGCCGTTACCACGACCTGGGGAAATCCGGCTGGTACTGTATCATCAACGTCCTGGCCCGAAACATCTGGTTCGCCGCCTTAGCCGTCGAAATCTTCCTCTGCTGGAAAGAAAAAATAGAGTAAGGGGCTGATGGCCCCGCAGACTGCAGTTCGCAGGCCGCCTCGGATTCAAATGCCGCTGCGCGGCAACAGATTCAAATTGACGACATCGCCTCGAGTAACCCTCGGCTCGTGAAAAAAATCGTGGTTCGTGGCTCGTAAAAGCCCGCCACTATACTCGAAAAGGCTGTGATGAAATCTCGCAACGGGCCGCACAAGGCTCCCTTTATAGGGGAGCTGGCCGCCAAAGGCGGTCTGAGAGGTTAAAGGTCGTCCCGCCGTGAATCCTGGGCACAGCCGGAATTTATGACGAGTGGCACGCGGTCGTAATACCAAAATAAAAAAGGGCTTGTCGCACGACGACAAGCCCTTTAAAGTTGCTAGTGGCTAGCAGTTAGTTGTTAGCGGATGGCTTTAAATTTGAAAGTTTTCTCTGCAAACTACAAACTCGGTGCTACAAACTATAACGTAAATGGGGCCTCGCATGACGGAAGAAACCTTCATGCGACAGCCCCTTTTTTTACGGCTGCGGGATATGCTGAGCCAGGTCTTTGGTCATTTCTATGTGTTCAAAGTATTTATGGGTCTTCCACAGGAGCGCACTGAAGGCGCTGAAGGTCAGGCGGAACCGGAAGTGTTTGAAGCTTATAGGGCCTTCAAACATGGGGACGCGGTCCAAGTCGTATGGATCGTCCCAAGGGAAGTCGCGGCCTGTATCTACGGTGAAGGCGTAGCGGTAGCCGGCGCCTCTCGTTTCTTCCATGACCATATCGTTATATTTGCCTTCCGGGAAGGCGATGAAATGACAGGGCTTGCCCGTCATTTTTTCGATGATGTCTTTCGAGTCCTGCAGTTCATGACGGACTCCGGCCCGGTCGAAGCTGGTCAGGGGTTTATGACTGATGGTATGGGACCCAAATTCCATGCCGTCGGCAGCCATTTCCTTGACCTGGTCCCAGGTCAGGTAGCCCGGCGTATCCATGAGGTTGATGATCAGGAATATCGTGCCGCGCATGTTATATTTCTTCAGGATGGGATAGGCTTCTTCGTAATTGTCGACGTAGCCGTCATCAAAGGTGATGAGGACCGGCCGGTCCGGCAAATCGCCTTCGCCGCGCATGTAGGCATCGAATTGTTCCAAGGTAATGGAATGATAGTCGTTGTCGTGCAGATATTTCATCTGTTCGTCAAAATTAGCTGGCTTCATGGTCAGCACGGTATTGAATTTATTATTGACCTGATGATAATTCAGGACCGGGACGCCTGTCAGGTGATAGTTCGTCGACCCGAAATACCAAAAAGCAAAGATACCGATGAGGAGGACCAGGACGGTAAGGATGACGCCGATGATCCACGAGCATATTTTTTTCACCATAAGACTTCCTTTATTTTGTTACGTTTTTCAGGGTCTTGACGAAATGGTTCTCAGTCAGCCATTTTTCATCGCCTTTTTCCAGAGCTTCTTTCAGCTCTTTGATACAGATATTTTCCATATGGATCGTTTCGATGGTCGTCGTCATGTATTTCGTTTCTTCATACATGTAATCATCCAGTTCCTGTTTGACCAGGACATCTTTCAGTTCAAAGAGCAGGTCTTCCGATTCCTGCTGGATAGCCAGCAGTTCCGTCCAATGATTGTATTCTTCTTCAGTCAGGACAAATTCACCGTACATATCCGTCACCAGCTGTTCCTGGGAACAGAGAATCTGTTTGGCATAATCTACTCCCGTAGAGCGGTCATAGACGTGGAGTTCACGGTTTTCTCCATTTACACTAACGCGCATGGCGTACACCTCCGCTTGAGTTTAATCAAAGTACATACATCCTCTATTATACAGGATTTTGAGAAGACGACAAGGTTTTTTTGGTATAAAAAAGGACTTGCCGCGTAATGGCAAGTCCTTTTTGAGTTTTTAGTTTTCAGTTTGTAGTTTTTACAAACTTCATGCTATAAGCTAATTATGCTTCTACAGGGTATACGCTAACTTTGCGGTTGTATTTACCAGCGCGTTCGAAAGCAACTCTGCCTGCAGCCGTTGCGAACAAGGTATCGTCTTTGCCGATGCCTACGTTCGTGCCCGGATGGAAGTGCGTACCACGCTGGCGAACGATGATGTTGCCGGCTTTAACGACGACGCCGTCATGGCATTTTACACCAAGGCGTTTGGATTCGCTATCACGGCCGTTACGCGTGGAGCCTGTCCCTTTTTTATGAGCGAAAAGCTGTAAGTTGAAATTGAACATTCCGTCCACCTCCTGACGTCTATGAGTCGAGTACGACGTATTCTCCATACTGCCGTACAATTTGTTCCAAACCTGCTACCATAGTCCCTAAGATAATCTGCGACGCTTCGCAGGGCTTTGGGACCTGGACGGATAAGAAGCCATCGTTTACTTCATACGGTACGTCTTGCGAAGCGTACTGCATGAGACCCAACAAGGCAGTCTGCGACAAGGCCGAAACGGCAGCACAGACGATATCGCTGCCGGCTTCGTCATAATCGGCATGGCCGCTTATGGTAAAACCCGTATAGCGATGTTTCTTATCGCGATGCATCGTAATGGTAATCATTAGCCTTCAATCTTTTCGATTGCAACTTTCGTGAACGGCTGACGATGACCCTGACGACGACGGTAGTTGGATTTTGCTTTGTATTTGAAAACGAGGACTTTCTTTTCTTTGCCCTGAGCCAATACTTTTGCAGTTACTTTAGCGCCTTCAACAACGGGAGTACCTACTTTAACATCACCGTCGTTAACGACTGCCAATACCTGGTCGAATACTACGTTGGAATCAACATCGGCATTCAGTTTTTCGACGAAAATGCTGTCGCCTTCCTGGACACGATACTGTTTTCCACCTGTTTTGATAATAGCGTACATGAGTGACACCTCCTCATCAATATACTCGCTGAATACGGCGTCCCTTGCGGGAACTTGCGAGCCTCTCCACGCGGCTTATCCATAGCCACTTATGCTACGACTTCCCTAATATATCATAAATAAGGGGCGATGTCAAGTTTTTTTAGTGGCTCGTGGTTCGTGGTTCGTAGGGCCTGGCGGCCCCTACGCATCCTTCCGTTGGTCGGCACTTGACGGGCCCCAAAAGGCCGCAGCGAATTCTGTGTATAGCCGGAGACTCGACAGATAGCTCGTTGTCCGTGGTGCATAAAAACCTGCCATTATATCAGCATGGGCTGTGATGAAATCTCCCTAGCGGGCTCGCCACGTGCGAGCCCCTACGCATACGGCCAGGGGCCGTGTATTTTACGAACTGCGTTCATTTCACACAGCCGAGTCCGAAAAAAAGGGGCTGTAACAGAATAGCCTCATCTAAAAAATGGACTCAGTTATCTGAGCCCATTTTTTTTAAGCAAAAGAGGCCCCAAAGGGCCTCTTTGCTGGTATAATTATTGTATGCCAAACAAAATCAACCACGTAAAGTATACCAAAACTTACACTCCGAGGCAACTCGTTTTGCCATTGGATTATGGCATTTCACTAGAACAAGATCGGTTGGTTTGTATCGTAGATGCATTATTAGAAAGGTTGGATTATTCAGCATTACAGCATCTCTACTCTGTTAAAGGCAGAAATCCTAAGGTACCGCCCAAGATCTTGTTCAAAGTGAGGGTCTTTGCTGCAGCCCAGGGCGTATATTCCCTGCGCAGTATCAGCGAACAATGCCGTGTCAATATAGAATATATGTGGTTGCTGGAAGGGTATCCGGCTCCCAGCCACATGACGTTTGGCCGTTTCTTTCACCGGATTCCCATAGAAGTGCTCCGCCATTTGTTTGCCCAGTTTGTGCATCAACTGTCTTTGCTGGATTCCGTAGATTTTACAGAATGGTATATTGATGGGACCAAGATGGAAGCCAACGCGAACCGCTATACGTTTGTCTGGCGCAAGCGAGTGGAAAAAGGGATCGCTAAGCTAAAGGAAAAACGGCGGCAAATCCAGGAACAGATGCTAGCTTTCACGGGCATGGATACCTGTACACTGGATGACGATGAATTACTCCGGTCTGCCGCAGACGTATGCCAAGGAAACGGCATCACATTCGTGCAAGGGTCTGGCCACCGAAAAACAGTCGAACAAAAACTATTTGAAGAAGTGGCAGCCATCCGGGAGAAACAGCAAGAATATGATGCCCACCTGACCATACTGGGCACACGGAACAGTTATTCCAAGACCGATCCCGATGCTACATTTATGCGCATGAAAGAAGACCACATGAAAAACGGGCAGCTGAAGCCGGCCTACAATCTTCAGTTAGCCGTACAGTCTGAATATATTATCGGACTGGGTCTATTCCCGAATCCAACAGATACCCGGACCTTGATCCCGTTTTTGACGGCATTGGAATCAGAGTATGGAAGACTGGCAGATCATATCGTGGCGGATGCCGGATATGACAGTGAAGAGAATATGGACTGGATAGAAAAGAAAGGAAGCACGGTATGCATCAAGCCACGGGAGTATGAATACCGGAAGACGTCTGCCTTCAAGAAAAAAATCGGGCACCGAAGCAATATGGCCTATGACGCAGACAGCGATACCTATACCTGTGCCAAAGGAAGGAAGCTGCATTTCATAACGGAAAAAAAGCAGCGCGATAGGGCCAGCGGATATGAACGGACCGTACGAATTTACCAATGTGAAAACTGTCAGTATTGTGGAAAACGGAATCAATGCCAGCCGACCCGTACAGGAAAGAAACCAACACAGAATAAAATGGTACAGTACAATCCTTACTACCAATCCTTATTGGACAGGGACTACGACTTCATTCATAGTGAAAAAGGAATCCAGTTGCGGATTAACCGCTCCATACAGATAGAAGGGGCGTTTGGAACAGTAAAGGGAAACTACGAATACCGCCGAGTGAGACATAAGGGAAAAGAAAGTGTAGAAAAGGAACTGTTGTTCATGGCATTCGGCTTTAATCTGAGAAAATACCGAAGTCGCCGGGATACGGACCGATTACAACAACACTATTTAGAAAAAGAAGAAACACATACAGTAGCCTGCTAAAAAAAGAAAAAACAGCAAGGCTTATTAAAGTACGCCTAAAAACAGATAGCTGGCATTTTTCACGAAAATGAAAAATGCCAGCTATTGTGTTAGTTATGGGAAAGAA